>PWZG01000089.1 GCA_003567575.1 PVC group bacterium
CCTTAAACACACGAAACCGCCATAAAAAACAAGAAAACCGTTAGCCGTTCACTCGCGTGATCTCCCTCTCCCTCTGGGAGAGGGCCGGGGTGAGGGTTGGCGAAGCCATTAGTTTCTTAACGAAGACGGGCCGCTCCCGTTGTAGCCCAAAGGGCGAAGACGGACCGATCCAAGGAGCAAGGACCAATGAAAATCCTCTATTTCTGTAACCTGATTCCCCGCAAACCGGGAGCGTTCGAAAACTTTCTCATTGCATTGGGTCGTTATCTGCATGAGGCAGGCGACAGTTTGGCGGTCGTTTTCGCCGCCGCACCGCCGCCGCAAATAGCCGCTGAATTGCGCGATGCCGACGTTTCGTGGCATGTAATACCGCGCTGGAGCGCCGAAGGGGAACGGGTGCGGCCTTATGCGTTTTGTCTGCCGGCGGTCAGAATCGTGCGCCGTGAACAACCCGATATCGCCACCGTCCATTTCGGCAACGAAATTCCGTCTTTAATTGCCATCCTGTTGTCGCGCCTGTTGTGCCGCCGCGCGCCGCGCTGGATATGGTATCAAGACCAGCAGATTGCCGATCCGACGCCTTTGACGGCACGCTTTTCGCGTATCAAGCTGGCCGCTTTGGGGTTTGCGCATTTTATCGCGGTTTACGAAGGCGGCCGGCGTTCGCTGCGCTTGCGGGGAATTGACGGCGACCGTGTTACCGTGATTCATAATGCCGTTAAGGAACATCCGCAACCGCGGCGATCCGGCCTGGAATTGCGTCATGAACTGGGGATCGCCGCCAATGCCTTGCTCGTGGCCAATGTCAACTGGCTGGTTAAACGTAAGCGGGTCGATTGGACTATCCGTGCTTTTGCCCAAGCCGCCGCCCGCTGCGCCCGCCCGGCGGTTTTGTTGATCGTCGGCGACGGACCCGAACGTCCGAAACTCGAACAGATCTGCGCTAAGCTCGGTGTCACCGAGCAAGTGCGTTTTCTCGGCCACCGGGATGATGTCCGCGATCTTTTGTCCGGCTGCGATATCCTTTTACATGCTTCGCGGGCAGAAACGTGTACTTATGTCGTTACCGAAGCCATGGCGGCCGGGAAACCGGTAGTCATGACCGATGCCGGCGCGGCGCGCGAACAGATCGAAGACGGTGTATCCGGGTTTGTGGTGGCGCCCGATGATATCGAAGGATTAACTGATCGGTTGACGACCCTGATGAAAGACGACGGCTTACGCGCGCAATTCGGGAAAGAAGCGTGTCGTCGCTGGGAACGCATTTTCCGGCTGGAAACCAGCGTCGCCAAACATTGCCGGCTGTACCGGCGGTTGGCCGAATCGCGCCGGTGACTCGTAACAACAGGTGACCGGCGTTAGTGTGGTGTCCGACAAATGGTGTGAATCAATCCGGTGTCATCCCGAGCTTGTCGAGGGATCTGCGTCCGTCGCGGCGTGCCGAGATTCCTCGACTTCGCTCGGAATGACAATGCTGTTCGAGTGGTTTCCGCGGAATTATCGGGCAGCACACTCTGACCTCTGACTTCTGACCTCTGACCTCTGGGTTGCGGGCGAAGCCCGCCTTGTGTTGAACGCGAACGGGTTTGGAGTTGGCCGACGGGTGTCGACAGGTAACTACAGGAATCGACAGGGAACAATGGGGATCGGCGTAAAACGGCGTGTGTTGCATGTGACGATTTCGCTGCAGCCGGGCGGACTGGAAAAACTGGTCGCCGAATGGACCGCGTATCGGAACCGTTCGGCGCCCGGTAGCACTGCCGTGTGCTGTCTTGATCCGGGAACAACCGGCGAGTTGGCTGTCGGCGGCGGTTCGGTGTTCAGACTCGATGCCGATCGCGGAAAATTTCCGTGGGACCCCCGTGCCGTGCGCCGCCTGCGCAAGTTGTTTCGGGGTCATGACGCCGATGTGCAGGCTCGGTTCGATGTGGTTCACAGCCATAACCTGGCCGCCTGGCAATATGCCGCGCTGGCAACATGGCGGACCGATGTGCGTCATATCCATACCGAACACGGCAGTTTAGCGTACGCCTCAGGGTTTCTGAACCGGTGGCGGATCCGCTGGTTGGAACGGCAAACCGACGGCCTGGTGGCGGTCTCCGAGGCGACGGCGACCGAGTTGATGCGTCGCCATGGATTGCTTCGCGAGCGGTTGACCGTGATTCCCAACGGGATTACCGTTGATGAGAAGAAAATGGACCATGATGAGGAATACCGCCGCCGTTATCGCCAGGAATTCGATCTGCCGGACGATGCCCCGGTGTTGGGATCCGTCGGACGTCTGGCGCCGATCAAGGGGTATGACCGTTTGATAGGCATATTTTCCGATGTCCGGCAGCGGCTGCAACAAATGGCAAACCCTGTTAGCGAAGATGTCTATCTTTTGCTGGTCGGCGACGGTCCCGAACGCGCGGCGTTGGAACGATTGGCGAGGGAACACGGCGCGCGCGATCGGATTCGTTTCGCCGGACATCGGGATGACGCCCGTGATTTGTTGAGCGCGATGGATGTTTTCGTGTTGCCTTCGCGCGGGGAAGGTTTATCGCTGGCGTTGTTGGAAGCCATGGCCGCCGGCGTGCCGGTAATGGCGACCGATACCGGCGAAACACGCAACGTGCTTGCCGACGGTGCGGCAGGGATCATTCTTCCGGACGCAACCCAAAACTGGCCGAATATTATTGCCGCGCAATTGGCCGAAAGGAATTCGCCGCCGACCCGACAACGGGTCGCCGCCGCCGCGCAACGGGTGCGCAACCATTATATGATGGAGACCACGCTCGAGGCCTATGAGAAAATGTATTTGGGATGAGACGAGACGCTAGTCTTAGTGCAATGGTTGGTTTCGTCGACGGGTATCGATAGGAATCGACGGATATCGACCGGTTGCGGAAAACAAGAGGCCCGCAACCTCCAACCCACAACCGAGAACCGAGAGCCACGCATTTCGCCCCATGCTCCTGACCATCACCAATTTATTTCCGCGACCGGATCAACCGCGGCGGGGAATGTATAATGCCCAGTTGTTCGCGGCGATGCACGATGCGCTGGCTGGCGATCTGCAAACGGTTTGCCTGATCCCCGAGTGGCGGCCGTGGCGGTTGAACGGCATCAGTTTAACACCCCAACAACCCACAACCAACAACCCGCAACCAATAATCAATTCTCCCGTGCCGGTCCACTACCAGCCGGTCCCATATTTGCCCCTGATCGGACGCGATATCGCACACCGGTTGTATTCCGCGTGGTTGCGACGCAAGATCGGCGACCGTCTGGCGCAATGCGACCGCATCTTCGCCCCGTGGCTGTATCCCGACGGCGTGGCGGCAGCCCGTCTGGCGCGACATTACGGTAAACCGGTTTGGCTGATGGCGCTGGGCAGCGATACCCTGCACTTGCAGTCGGCGATACGGCGACGCGCGATTGTCGGGGCTTGTAACGCGGCCGCCGGCGTCATCTGCGTCTGGCAGGGATTGGCCGACCGGTTGGCGGCGGCCGGGGTGGAGGCACGCAAATTGCATACCGTCCCGAATGGCGCGGATACCGGCCTTTTCCATTACCGGCCGGCTGCCGCCGCCGCACGCGAATTGCCGCCGGATGTGGTGAGTCCGCCAGCGCCCCTTGTGCTCTGGGTCGGTAATCTGGTGCGAATTAAAGGACCCGATATCATGCTCGATACTTTTGCGCGCGTGAAACGCAACGAAACGCTGACGCCGATCCTGTTGATGCTTGGCGCGGGCCCGATGCGACGGCGCTTGGAACAACGCGCGGAACGACTGGGGATCGCCGAGCGGGTTTTGTTTTTGGGAAACCGACCGCATACCGAAATCGCATATTGGATGAATATCGCCGATTGCCTGTGCCTGACCAGCCGCTCGGAGGGGATGCCCAACGTCGTGATCGAGGCGCTGGTATCCGGGTTGCCGGTTGCCGCCGCCGATGTCGGCGCGGTCGGCGAAATGCTGGCGCAAGAACCAAGCGCCAGAATCGTTGCCCCACGGAATTCGGTTGCCATGGCGCATGCACTGCATGAATTGATTGCCCACCCGCATGATCGCGAGAAAATGGCCGACCGCCATACCACCCGGTTTTCATGGAAACGCCAGGCCGGTAGAATATTGCGGATGATGACATCAGAGGGCCGTGAGACGTGACGACTTACAGGGTGGAAGGGGGGAAGATTTAAGAAGGCCGGATTCGACTCCCGTCGATACCTGTCGATCCTGTCGATGCCCGTCGACATCTGGCGTTGCAATGACTGAAGCATTCGCGGGTAGTCCCGGCCGAGGTGAACGTCCAACATCGAACATCGAAGTTAAGAAAGGCATAGCTTCGCAAAAACCATGTTTACGGCTCTTTGTGGCCGAGGTCGGCCCGACCTCGGCATCGCACGGCCCGACCTGGCGTACCCGCCGGTGCCCAGAGGGCGTAGGCTGGACCCGTCCCGGCCGAGGCGAACGATTGCAGGTGGGTCGCCTGCCCATATCGATTCACTGACACAAGGTTTTTTTGCGAACGTCCAACAATCTATTGTTTAGTTACTGAGTGTAAGGCACTAATGAAATCTCGAAATATACCAGGTGTATTGTTTTTTATCGCGGCATTGACGTTGCTGCTGGTCGCCGGCTTTCTGCCGGTGGACACCATTGTCGATCGCGCTATCTCGCCGGCAATGCGCCGGGAAATTCTCGAAAACACCGGACCTGACCGGTTGCGGCAGTTACAGACACAGTTTGCCGAAGGGTTGACCTATTTACGAATGGCCGCCGCTGTGCTGGGAATATGGCTGCTGGGGTTGGGCGCCGGATGGCGCAAACTGCTGGCGATACGCGCCCACCGGCGCGAAACGCTTGACATCGATGGCGGCGGCCGCCGGGGGATAAGCATGCTGCTGCCGGTATTGCCTTGGTTTCTGTTGACACTGCTGCTGGCGTTGCCGCTGATGTTCAAGGGCTACGAACACCAAGAGGTATTGTCCGTCGAAATGTTGGCGCGGCGCGGTCCACTGGTCTCGGTTACCATGCAGAATGTGCCGCCACGCGCGGCGCAACCGGCGTATACCGCCATCAAAAGCGTGCTGGTCCTTTCCCTGGGCGAAGCCGAATGGGTGGCGCGTTTACCGGCGCTGCTCTTTGGCGCGGCGGTATTGTTTCCGCTGTTTTTTGTCGCGCAGCGTATTGCCGGCGCAATGTTTGCCCATTTGGCTTGCGTACTGTTGCTGTTTACGCCGTTACTGCATTTCCGAATCACCTATGGGCGCGGATATTCCCTGGGAATGTTTGCGCTGTGGATGGCGATCCTGATGGCGATGCGGGCGGTGGAACACAATCGCTGGCGCGAATGGATTGCCGCCGGCGTGTTCATGTTTCTTGCCTGTTATTCGCATTTGTCGCTTGGGATCAGCGTGGCGTTTCTTTGCGTCGCGACAATCGCGAACAATATCAGGCTGAGCTTGCAAAGCGCCGGAAACGAAGCCCGGCTTCAACGGATCGCGGCCGATTTCGTTCCGGCGTTTGTCGTTTTCGGAACGACGGCACTGGCGCTGGTAACGGTCTATTCGATCGGAATACCGGTCGAAATCCGCTATCTTCAAACCTTCGGAACCTCGGAATACTATACCGCGTATCAACCGGATATGCGATTGTTTCGGGTCATGATCGAATTGTGGACGTATATTCGCGGATGGCCGGCGCTGGCTTGGACGCATTTTGGCCTGTTTGCGGTCGGGTTCCTTGCGCTGCTTGGCGTTCATCGCTGGAAAACCGCCTGTTTCATGGCCGCCTGCCTGGGACCGGTGCTGGTGTTGATCGCCATGGATCACTTTATTTATCCCCGTTTTTTCCTTTTTTATCTGCCCGGCTACGTTCTTGGGGTTGCCTTCGCGCTGTATTGCGCCGTTATGACGGTCGCCCGCCGGTTAAATGCCGGATCGCGGCGGACAATCAATCTCGCTACGGGATTGCTGATGGCCGCGGTAATCCTGTTGGCCATTCCCGGATTCCGGCGTTTGTACGCCATGGAACGGTGTGGGGTCCGGACGGCAGTGAACGATGCCGTCGCGGTCATGGATGAAAACGACCGACTGGCCGGCGTGTTGGACGGGTTCATTACCGTTCGACATTATTATCCTGACGC
>PWZG01000531.1 GCA_003567575.1 PVC group bacterium
CCCGCGGGTCACCAACCATTCCTCGACAAAATCCTCGGCCGGGAACGAGGCGGCGACCCCGTGCAGCAGCAGCACCGGTCGTTCCGGTTGATGATCGCCACTCGCGGTCTGCCCGGCAGCGTCGCGTCCCGCATCCTGAACCATGCGATCCTGCGAACCCAATTGAATCCCCAGAGCGGTCGCTTCCGACGAATCGGACGAACCGACCGCAACCACGATTTCGGCCGTTGGCGGGGCGTTGGCGCAACAAAGGCTGGTGGTCAGTTGACGGGTTTGAACATCGGCGTTTTCCTCGGACGCCCGCGCGGCAGCCGGGTTCTGCGAATCCGACAACGATGAATGAGAGCCGGCGGCGGCTTCGATCGCATGCGGATCGCGCGCGTCGTGAGCGTTGGCGGCGGAAGCCTCGGGTTCGGATTCGCGTTCGGTTTCGGAAGGTTGAGCGGCGGCATCGGCTGTTTGCGCATCGTCATCGAGATCAGGATCGAATACCTCATCGATGGATTCGGAGGGATCGTAAAGATCGGCGATCGAATCATTCGCGATCGGTAAATCGCGGTTCAGACTCGCTTCGGTTTCCTGAACATGAACCACCGTCTGCGCCAGATTACCCAGCCCGGCGGCCAGCGCATCGGCGCCATCGGTCGAGAGCATAATGCGCGGTTCGAGCATTTCCAGCTCGTATAACCGCTCGTAAGATTCGTATGAATTTTTCCGCCTCACCGAATTGCGCTCCAATTAATATTCGAAACACATCACGCTAGGCACGGCGTTGCATCGACCCCTTACAGATTGATCGACCCCTTACAGATTGTGTATCTAACACGATCCGCCCGATATGTCAACCCCGCGGAGGAGTTTTTTTCATTTTTTTTCATTTTTTTTCTTGAGTTACGTCGTTTTTGCGTTATACTAGCCGGATTTATTGCGTCATTAGACGCCATGCAAGGGATGTTTTCATGGGACACCAACTTAATCCATTTCATGTTGCGCAGGAACAGTTCGATCATGCCGCCGAGATTCTGGGACTGGATACGGCGATGCGCGAGTTTTTACGGTGGCCGCAGCGGGAATACAGTTTTACGATTCCGGTCGCTATGGACGACGGCAGCACACGCATTTTCAAGGGGTATCGCGTGCAATACAACGATGCTCGAGGTCCGACCAAAGGCGGTTTACGCTGGCATCCTGATGAAACCATGGATACGGTACGGGCGCTGGCCGCCTGGATGACGTGGAAGACGGCGGTCGTCGACATCCCGCTTGGCGGCGGCAAAGGCGGCGTTACCTGCGATCCCAAATCGTTATCGGAGAAGGAGAAGGAAGGTCTGGCACGCGGTTGGGTACGCGCGGTGGCGCGCGAGCTGGGCGCCGAACGCGATATTCCGGCGCCCGACGTATATACGACGGCTCAGATCATGGCTTGGATGCTTGACGAGTTCGAGACGTTGCGCGGCATCCGTCAGCCTGCCATGATCACGGGCAAACCGCTGCCGCTGGGTGGCTCACAAGGCCGCATGGATGCGACGGCGCGTGGTGGCGTGTATTCGGTTCGCGAAGCCTGTCGCCGTTTGGGCGTCGATCCGGCCGGCGATTATGCCGTGCAGGGATTCGGGAACGCGGGCCAGCATGCCGCGTTATTGCATCCCGCCCTGCTGGGCGGCGGCCGTCTGATCGCGGTTTCCGATTCCGCCGCCGCGATTTATCATCCTGACGGCATCGATCCGAGGGCCGTCGTCGATTGGAAAAATAAACACGGCACGGTCGCCGGTTTCCCCGGCGCCCGCGAAACGACGAATGCGGCATTGCTGGAATATCCAGTCAATGTACTGTATCCGGCGGCGCTGGAAGGCGTCATTGCGCAAGACAATGCGTCACGCATCCAGGCGCGTATTATTTGCGAACTTGCCAACGGTCCGACCACGCCCGAGGCCGACGTGGTATTACACAAGAACGGGATTCACGTCATTCCAGACTTTTTGGCCAATGCGGGAGGGGTAACGGTCAGTTATTTCGAACAAGTTCAGGGTACGGTCAACTATTATTGGCCCGAGTCGGAAGTGCATCGTTTACTGGACGAGAAGATGACGCATGCGTACCGGACCGTTTTTGATATGCAGGAAGCGAATTCGGTGCCGATGCGTACGGCGGCGTATCTGTTGGCCATCACCCGGGTTGCGGAAGCCGTGGCCATGCGCGGTTGGGTATGATCGAGTATTAAGACGGATACCATGGCCAAAACACAAGTTGACCGGCATATTTATGACGAGAGCAAGATCAAGACGCTTTCGTCGCTTGAACATATTCGCATGCGCACCGGTATGTATATCGGGCGCGTGGGCGACGGCACGCATTACGAAGACGGCATCTACATTCTGCTGAAGGAAATCATCGATAATGCGATCGACGAGTTCATCATGGGGCATGGCCGCCGCGTGGTGCTGAATATCGAGGACGGGACCGTCACCGTAAGGGATTTCGGGCGCGGTATCCCGTTGGGCAAACTGGTGGAATGCGTTTCCACGATCAATACCGGCGCCAAGTACAACGACGATGTCTTCCAGTTCAGCGTCGGCCTAAACGGCGTAGGCACCAAAGCCGTCAACGCGTTGTCGAAACAGTTCCTGGTTCGCAGTCATCGCGACGGCCGGTTCGCGGAAGCGATATTCGAGCGCGGTCAATTGAAAAGCGATAAGACAGGCAACGCCGAAAGCGAGCCCGACGGCACGCTGGTTACCTATACGCCGGATCCCGAAATTTTCGGGAAGGTATCCTTTCAAAAGGAACACATATTACGCCGATTACGGTTGGCGGCCTATTTGAACGCCGGCCTGACGATCGAATACGCCGGAACGACGGTGTCTTCGAGCGACGGTCTGTTCGATCTGATCCGCGAAGAATGCGGCGATGAAGAATTGTATGCGCCACTGCATTACCGGCACAAGACGCTGGAGCTGGCGTTCACGCATACGCAACGCTACAATGAAACACATTATTCGTTTGTCAACGGTCAATATACCAGCGACGGTGGAACCCATTTGAGCGCCTTTCGCGAGGGTGTCCTTAAGGCGGTCAACGAATTTTCGAAAAACCGTTTCGACGGCGATGATGTCCGCGAGGGCATGGTGGGCGCGATTGCGATCCGTTTGAAAGATCCGGTATTCGAGTCGCAGACCAAGAATAAACTGGGGAATACGGAAATCCGATCGGAACTGGTGGCGCGCATAAGGGATGTGGTTCAGGATTTACTGCATCGCAATCCTGAAAGTTCAGAACGGCTGGTGTCCAAGACGCAGGAAACGGCGCGTCTGCGCAAGGAACTGCAATCGGTCAAGAAAATGGCGCGTGAACGGTCGCGTGCGATTTACCTGCGTATTCCGCAGTTACGCGATTGTAAGCGGCATCTCGAGCTGCGTCGCGATCGCGGCGAGGATACGATGATCTTCATTACCGAAGGTCAATCGGCGGCCGGTTCGATTGTCAGTTGCCGTGATGTACATACCCAGGCGATTTACACGCTCAAAGGCAAGCCGTTGAACGTTTGCGATCTCAAGCGCGAGGCGATTTACAAGAACGATGAAATGTATAATCTTATGCGGGCGCTTAACATTGAGGACAGCACCGGAAACGTGCGCTACGGCAAGGTGATTCTGGCGACCGATGCCGATGTCGACGGATTACATATACGCAATTTACTAATCACATTTTTCCTGCGTTTTTTCGAACCGCTGGTTGCCCATGGCCGTCTGTTCATTTTGGAAACCCCGTTATTCCGCGCGCGTACGCGCAAGGAAACGATTTATTGTTATTCGGAAACGGAACGCGCGACGGCAACCCAACGGCTGGGCAAATCCTGTGAAGTCACGCGTTTCAAGGGACTGGGCGAGATTTCACCGGGCGAATTCAAGGATTTCATCGGTCCGTCAATGAAATTAACCCCGGTCGAACCCGGTCCGCAACACGATTTACCGCCGTTACTGGCGTTTTACATGGGGAAAAACACGCAAGAACGGCGACAATATATCATGGATCGACTGATCGTCGACATCACCGCATGAAGGAACGTGACAAAAATCAACAGTTGGAGATTCGTTTCGGCGATGAATCCGGCGCGAACACCACGCCGGTGGATTCGGATTCGTCCGCACCGGATCCGTCCGACAGCCCAGACATCCCGCCCGATCGGGAAACGGCGGGCGTACCCGATGCGCCGTCCATCGATGCATTGAAGCGTTTGATGGACGATAATTTCTTGCAGTACGCCTCGTATGTGGTCCGTGAGCGGGCGATTCCTGAATTGAGCGATGGTCTTAAGCCGGTGCAACGGCGCATCTTGTACGCGCTGCACGAGAAGGATGACGGCAAGTTCATCAAGGTCGCCAATATTGTCGGGCACACGATGCAGTATCATCCGCACGGCGATGCCTCGATTGGCGATGCCCTGGTCTCGTTGGTCAACCGTCGTTACGTGATCGAGGGTCAGGGTAATTTCGGCAATCCGCATACCGGTGACAGCGCGGCGGCGCCACGCTATATCGAATGCCGTCTGACCGAGCTGGCGCGAAGTGAATTATTCAACAATGACTTGACGGAATTCGTGCCCAGCTACGACGGCCGCAACAAGGAACCGGTCACACTGCCATGCAAGTTACCGCTGCTGTTATTGCTTGGCGCGGAAGGGATCGCGGTGGGTTTGGCAACCCGTCTTTTACCCCATAACTTCGGGGAATTGATCGATGCCCAAATCTCCATTTTGCAGCGCAAACCGTTTCGTGTCCTGCCGGATTTCCTGCAAGGCGGTTTGATGGATGTTTCCGATTACGATGACGGCATCGGGCGGATACGGTTACGCGCGGTGATTGAACCGCGCGACAAAAACACGTTGGTGATCCGGGAACTGCCGTTCGGCGCGACCACCGAATCGTTGATTGCTTCGATCGAGGATGCCGCACGCAAGAAAAAAATCAAAATTCGCGCCATTCAGGATTACACGGCCGAATCGGTGGAGATCGCGATCACACTGGCGCCGGGTGAATCGGCGGAAAAGACGATCAAGGCATTGTATGCGTTTACCGCTTGCGAGACCGCGGCCACGGGCAACGGAATCGTCATCCGCGACCGGCGTCCGGCGGAAATGCGGGTGAGCGACATATTACGAGCCAACACCGATCAACTGATCACGTTACTGCGGCGCGAGCTGGAACTGGCACGGGAACGTCTGCTGGAGAAGTTGCAAGCAAAAACATTGGAACAGATATTTATCGAGCACCGCATCTACCAGCACATCGAAACTTGCAAGACCCATGAAGCGGTGCGAAAGGCGGTATACGACGGCGTCAACGCCTATCGCGAACGCCTGCGACGGGATGTCACCGAGACGGATATCGATAAGTTGCTGGAGCTGCATATCAGACGGATTTCGCGTTACGACATCGATCGCAACCGGTCGGATATCGACGCGGTCCTCAAGGCGCTGAGGGAGACCGAAAAACATCTCAAGGGACTGAAACTCTACGCCATTCGTTACCTGAAACGGTTGAAAAAAGATTACGCGCCCGCATATCCACGCCGCACCCGGATCGTTACCTTCGACACGGTTAGCGCGCGGGAACTGACGGCGCAGGAACTCACCATCAACTACGACAAAACCGGCGGATACCTTGGTTGGGATGTCGAGGGGACGACCTGTTTCGATTGTTCGTCTTTCGACAAACTGGTTCTGGCTTGGGACGACGGGCGTTACAAGGTAATTACGCCGCCGGAAAAACTGTTTGTGGACAAAAACCTGATCTATTGCGCGCTTTTCGACCGGGACCGCGTCTTGACGACGGTTTACACGCACGGCGCCGTCACGTTCAGCAAACGTTTTATTTTGGGCGGTGCGATCATGAACAAGGAATACCGGTTTACACCGCCGAAATCGCGCGTTCACCTGTTGACGGACAGTAATCCGGAAACATTGTATGCGGTATATGCCCCGGCAAAAAACCAGCGAATCCACCAACAGATATTCGCGCCGCGCGATATACCGGTTAAAGGCGCCAAAGCGCGCGGCAACCAAATGACGCTGAAACGAATACGTACGGTAGCGGTCAGTAAACCGCG
>PWZG01000190.1 GCA_003567575.1 PVC group bacterium
CAGCGCTCGACCACGATGTCGGCCTGCCCCTCGAATATCCGGATGGCTTTGGCCGGACATTCGCGGACGCAGGTATAACAGACCCGGCACCGTTCATGACGGGTCTCGATCAGTGGTCGATGTAGTGTGTCACCCATGATCCGTCTACCCGTCTACATCGCGCGTCTGGTATTTGGTATGCAATTGGTGATGGCTGCGTTCGCTCAGCGGGGCGCCGAGATATTCGCGGTACAAGCGTTGTACCGACGGATTGGCATGCGATTGGCGGACCGGTCCATTGCGGTCGATCGCGTACAATGCCTGCATACGTGCCTTGATGCGTGCCGGATCGGTATCGAGCGGTTGACCGCCGCCGCCGACACAGCCGCCGGGACAGGTCATGACCTCAATAAAATGCACCGATTTTTTCCCGGCGCGCACGTCGGTCAGCAGGCGGGCTGCATTGGCCAAACCGCTGACGACGGCCACATTGACCGTTAGCCCGCCGATATTGACAGCGGCCTCCTTTAAGCCCTGAGGGCCGCGCAATGCAAGAAAACGTGGATCCTCCAAATCGGTTCCGGTGAGCAGATAATGTGCCGTCCGCAGAGCGGCTTCCATCACGCCGCCCGAAGCACCGAAGATTTTACCGGCCGTTGCCCGTTCTCCGAATGGGGAATCCGCCGCCTCGGGAGACAGGGTTCTTGGCTCAATGCCGCGGCGCCGCAGTAGTCGCGCCAGTTCGCGCGTCGTCAGGACCGCGTCGATGTCGGCCTGACTGCCGGATTGCGCCATTTCCGGCCGTTGCGCCTCGAATTTCTTGGCGGTGCACGGCATGATCGATACCGAGTACAAACGTGCGGGATCAATGCTTTCACGTCCTGCAAACCAGCCTTTGATCAGGGCGCCCATCATTTGTTGCGGACTCTTGCAACTCGACAGATTCGGCAGCATGTCCGGGTAGAATTGTTCGACGTACTTGATCCAACCCGGCGAACAACTGGTCATCATCGGCAATACGCCGCCGTCGCTGATGCGTTGCGCCAGTTCCGAGGCTTCCTCCATGATCGTCAGATCGGCGGTAAAACCGGTGTCGAAGACCCAGTCGAATCCCAACCGGCGCAACGCGGCTGTCATGATGCCGTCGCAATCCGCGCCCGTTTTCAAACCCAGCGATTCGCCGAGGGTTACCGATACGCTGGGAGCGTGTTGTACGATCACGATGCGCTCCGGATCATCCAGCGCGGCTTCCACATCCTTGATACTGTCCTGTTCGCTAAGCGCGGCGGTCGGGCAGACCATGACACACTGGCCGCAATTGATGCAGGTCGACGTATTCAAGCCGCCGTCGAACAACGTGCCGACCGTGGTGCTGCCGCCGCGTCCGATGAAATCGATCGCGGATACCTGCTGGATTTCCTCGCAGACACGGACGCAACGGCCGCAGAGGATGCATTTGGCTGGATCGCGGATCAGCGATGGACTTGATACATCCATCGGACCGGTTTTCTTTTTGCCGGTGAAACGGCGATCGGTCACATTGAATTCGGATGCCAGATTTTGTAAATCGCATTGATTGTTGCGCACGCAATACAGGCAATCGTCCGGATGATTGGAGAGCAGCAGCTCGACGATGGTACGTCGTGCGCGCAGCACGCGCGGTGAATGGGTGCGCACTTTCATTCCGTCGGCAACCGGATAGGCGCAACTTGGGGTCAAACCCCGTTGTCCGTCCACCTCGACGACACACAGCCGGCAGGCGCCGCTGGGCGTTAACTCTTCCATGTGACAAAGCGTGGGGATACGAATTCCCTGGTCGCGAATGACTTTCAGAAGGGTTTCGTTTTCCTGTGCGGAAACGGCTTTCCCGTTTATTTCCAATGATATCATAATGACTCCTTACTGGGCGGTGACGGCTTTAAACCGGCAGACGGTGACGCATGTGCCGCATCCGATGCATTTATCTTCGACCACGTAATGCGTTTTGCGGGAGGATCCGACGATGGCGTCGGCGGGACATTTACGCGCACACAGGGTGCATCCCTTGCATTGGTCGGGATTGATGCTGAAGGTTAACAGCGCGGTACAGGCGCCGGCGGGACAGCGTCGTTCAAAGATATGCGCTTCGTATTCATCCCGGAACCAGCGCAACGTGCTCAAGACCGGGTTGGGCGCCGTCTGGCCCAGACCACACAAACTGGTGTCGCGGATCACTTCAGCCAGTGAGTCGAGCGTCAAAATACCCTTGAAACGTTCCAGCGCCTGCACGTTGCGCTCGGTTTTACGCGATGTGGTCAATGCCTTGAGAATCTCCAGCATACGGCGCGTTCCTTCACGGCACGGAATACATTTGCCGCAACTTTCGCGCCGGATAAAGTCCATGAAAAACTTGGCCACATCGACCATGCAGTTGCGATCGTCCATGACCACCAGACCGCCCGAACCCATTATAGCGCCGACGGTTTTGAGCGATTCGTAATCGATCGGGATATCCAGATGCTGCGCCGGAATGCAGCCGCCGGACGGACCGCCGATCTGGACAGCCTTGAAGGTGCGGTCTTCCGGTGTGCCGCCGCCCATCTGTTCTACGATGGCGCGCAACGGTGTTCCCATCACAATCTCTACCAGACCGGTGCGGCGGACCTTGCCCGACAGCGCGAAGACTTTGGTGCCTTTGCTGTCTTTGGAGCCGGCGGCGGCAAACCATTCCCAGCCATTGGCGACGATAGCCGGTACGTTGGCCAGCGTCTCGACATTGTTGATAATGCTGGGAGCGCCGAATACTCCGCTTTCAGCAGGGAAGGGAGGGCGTGGGCGGGGCATCCCCCGTTTGCCCTCAATACTGTGGATCAAGGCGGTTTCTTCACCGCAAACAAACGCCCCGGCACCCTTCTTGATGATGACCTCGACGTTTACGCCGCTGTTGAGAATGTTGTCGCCTACCAGACCATACTCCGCGGCTTGATCGATCGCCTCGTGCAACCGCTGGATGGCCAGCGGATATTCGGCCCGGATATAGACGATGGCCTTGCCGGCGCCGATCGCATAGGACGCCAGCACCAGACCCTCAATCAACCGGTGCGGATCGCCTTCGATTACCGCGCGGTCCATGAACGCGCCGGGATCGCCTTCATCCGCATTGCAGATCATGTACTTATCCGCTGCGCTCTGTTGCAGGGCAATGCGCCATTTACGTCCGGTCGGGAACCCGCCACCGCCGCGGCCACGTAGACCGCTGCGCTCGATTTGCTCGCATACCTCCGCCGGCGGCATTTCCCGTACTGCGTGTGCCAGCGCATGATAGCCGCCACCGGCCAGATAGGCGTCAATGCTGCCCGGATCGATAATGCCGCAGTTGGCCAGTACCCAGCGTGTTTGCGGCGCAAAAAACGGATGCTCATCAAACAAGGGAATATGCGGCCAGGGTTGCGCATGCGCATCGCGATACTGCCACGCAGGCGGCCGCGAATGCGGTTGCCCTGACAAAGCAGCGTTTACGATGGCGACCGCCTCCGCCGCGTTGCCAACGCAATCCCAGGCGCGCCGCGGTGTTCCCGGCATGGCTACCTCAAGCAATGGCTCGGCCGTGCATAAGCCGATACAACCCACTTCCACAACATTCACGTCGCCCGACCGGACCGACGCCAGATCGCGAATTGCGTCCAGTACCCGCCCCGCGCCTGCGCCCAAACCACATGTTCCGGCGCCGACGTATAGACACGGTTTTCCATTCCCGGCGGACGGTTGCCCAAGACGCTCGAGCGCCGCGCGCAAACTTGCCCCGGCGTCGGCGAACAATGCCGGATCGGGTATCGCGCAACCTGAAATGGATGTGTTATGCGAGGCGGCAGCCTCAGGCAAGCTGTTCATCGTGGGCTCCTTTCGCGGCTTTCCGCAGATCATTCAACAAAGCACGTACTTTTTCCGGGGTTAGGGCGGCGTGAAATTCGCCATTAATGCTGATCACCGGCGCCAGACCGCAGGCGCCGATGCACGATACGACTTCCAGGCTGAACAACCCGTCACGTGTCGTGGCGCCCGCCTCGATGCCCAACTCGAACTGTAGCGCTTCCAGTACGGCGGCCGATCCCTTGACATGGCAGGCCGTGCCGCGACAGACTTGAATATGGTTGCGACCCACCGAGTGAAAACGAAACTGGTTGTAGAAGGTAGCCACGCCGTACACCTTGACCGCCGGCAATCCCAGGCGCGCGGCAAGCGCTTTCATGGCTGATTGCGACAAAAAACCATCTCTTTCCTGGATCTCCTGAAGCAGCGGAATCAACGCATCCCGTTTGGCGTGGGGAACGCGATCCAGCACGTCGGATACAGTGTTCAAAGCCATTGTGTTCTTTCTCCTTTAAGCACGTGAAAAAAAAGCGGCGGTTTCCAGTGAAATACTAAAATCCATGGTCTCGACAAATACGCCCACCGGCACGTACAGAGTGACCGGGGCAAAATTCACTATTCCACGTATGCCGCCGCGAACCAGCATGTCGGTTACCGTCTGGGCTTCCGTCGCCGGAACGGTCAGAATGGCCATGCGAATTCCATGAGTCGGACATAAGTCGTTCAATTCGTGAATGTTATGACACGGGCAACCGTTGATCAAACGACATGTCTTGGCCGGATCGATGTCGAATGTCAGCGTAATCCGCAAGTTGGGATGCCGACCGACAAAATAAGCGAAGACAGCGCGCCCAAGATTGCCGAGACCGATCAGCGCGACATGCTGGGGGGCGGGCGCGTCCAGGAAATGTGAAATGGACTTGAGCAAATCAGCCACGTGATATCCCCGGCTTGCGGTTCCGCTGCTGGAAATAGCCATCAGATCGCGGCGTACCTGAGCCGCTGAAGTGCGGGTCGCCGTGGCGATATCATGCGAAAACAGATAACAACTGCCGCTGGCTTGAGCGTGGAGCAGAAAACGCCGGTACAAACTCAACCGCCGAACTGACCGTTCTGAAACATGGACCGACATACCTGAACCGCGCTCCCTTGCTGTGAATGATTTCACGGTGTGAAAAAAATAACGATCACCATGATAGTGGATGTGTGGCGGATGTCAAGTGGAAACGAAACAGTAGCATCCCTTATGGCAAAACTTCAGGAGGTTGTGAACGAGGCTTGTGTTTCCCGGTCGATTTGCTAATCTTTTTCCTGTTGTTACCTTCCGTTGTTGCGACGTCTTTTCTTTTGCCGATAATGATATGATCGAGGTGTTTACATGAATATTCTTGTTACGGCCGGACCGACGCGCGAGGCCATCGATCCGGTTCGCTTTATCGCCAATCGTTCATCCGGGAAAATGGGCTACTTTACGGCCGCCGCGGCGGCGGCACGCGGCCATAAGGTCCGTCTGGTGTCCGGCCCGGTTTGTTTACCGGCGCCTGACGGGGTGACGATGACACAGGTGGTATCCGCCGACGATATGTTGCGGGCGGTTCGCACGCATTTATCATGGTGCGATGTTCTGATTATGGCGGCGGCGGTCGCCGATTGGCGACCCGCGGATGTGGCGTCCGCCAAAATCAAGAAGACCGGTCGGAGCATGATGCTGGAACTTGTCCCGACGCCGGATATTTTGCGGGATATCGCGCCGTACAAACAACAACGTTTGTTTGTTGGGTTTGCCGCCGAGACGTCGACGGTCGTTGCCTACGCCGCCGCCAAGTTGGCGGCAAAAAATCTTGATTATATTGTTGCCAACGATGTCTCGCAGCCGGATGCCGGTTTTGAGGTCGATACCAATCGTGCCGTGCTGCTGGGCGCCGATGGTTCTCGCGAAGAATGGCAGTTGATGTCGAAACGCGATATGGCCGAACGGCTGCTTGACGTCATCGAGACCGCTACGCCGCAAACCGGCGGGCGGGGGAATTGCTGACCAGCTTCGCTGGAAGTGTTCAGCGTTCAAGACGGGTCTATTAGCCGAGTTCAGGTTTTTCGAGTTGTCTGAAAACCTTGTCTCGCACCTCGTCGAAATCTTGATCGACAAAGCGACAAAGGTACCCTCTTCGCGTGTTCTCTCAAACGAGTGGGGGACCTGGGTGCGGCACCCAGGTTTTTCGGGACATGAGAGAATATCCAATATCC
>PWZG01000284.1 GCA_003567575.1 PVC group bacterium
AGGAATGAAAGAACGGATAACGATTACGGGCGACGATTACGGTGGACGAATGAACTCTGCCGTCGTCCGTAATCGTCGCCCGTACGCGTCCACCGGTCTCAGGTTCTCTCAGACAAGTGTGGCCTCTGAGCAAGCCCATATTTTTCGGGACACGACTACGGTAGACCCTCCTTCGCCCTGCGGGCTACTGAGGGCAAGCTGATTTGGGATTCCTCTTATCGTAATCCGTAGTCGCGTGCCACGGCGTAGCTCGTAGAGCGTAGACGGGTCGCCTTCGTCGTCCACCGGTTCCCTCTGTTCTCTTAAACAAAAGGCGGGGATCGTCAATTCTGCGGCTGCCATTTTCTCAGCCGTCATTTTTTGCTTCACGGTAGTGATCAGCGTATCCGTAACGATAATGACTGTATTTATAATCGTAGCTACTGAAGAATTTTGCTTTGCTGAAATCCATCCCATTGACGATTGATCCCAAAACCGACGCTCCGATTCCGATAAAGTCAATACTTCTTTTAGTTTTTCCTAGTGATTTCGTGATTCGAGTACGGTGTGGTGAGGCACCTGCCCATTCCTAATCCAGGAACATGAGGGGGTTTTTCAGCGCAATCATGCCGTATATCGTGACCGGTGATCACTCGTCGTCGGGATTAACGATTTCTTTGGGCAATAACAGACCTTTGGCCGTTGCGGCAAAATATGGCGGCACGCTCATCAGTTGCCGGCTGCCGCGCGCATCCCGCAGCATCCACAGGCGGCCATCCTGTCCTTCCGGAACGGGTATATTGAAGTAACCGGGCCCGTTCATGGCGCTGAAGTCGAACAGTTGTTTACCGTTGCTGTCCACCACCGTGCCCTGTGGATTCGACGAGAATCCGACCACCTCGCCGGTTCCCCGCGGCACGAAGAAATATAACGACCAAAGACGATGATCGTTCATTTCATCCAGATTGGCAGGTACGGTTTTCGGGCGGTCAGGATCGGCAAAAGCGATACGAAACGAAGGGCCGTGCGCTTCGATCCGATGCAGTCCGCGATAGTCGGTTTTCAAAACCAGATACCGTTGCTCCCTTTCGAGAACACCGGTGAAACGATCCGCGGCCTCGGCACTCTCGTCTGCGGGCGGATATAGCGTAATTTCGCTGACCGATTTCCCGTCTCTCCCCGGATCGCCATGCACTATCAGCGTCAGCTCGCCGGGTTCCTCGACCCAGGTGTAAACGGTTTTGCGATGCCGTACCGGTTCATCGCCGAATTCGCCCCGATGCGCCTCAGTTTCCAGGCCTAACGCGGTCGCGGCGGGAACCAGTTTGTTGGTGAACGTTACCTGCGTAAATTCAACGATTTGATTGTTCGCGATACCCTCGTCCAAAATCGTCCGTGTTTCGTCCGCATCGGGCGCCCCAATCGGGTCGCGGTTTTCCGGCGGCGCCAGCTCCTGGTTGCGGCGCGTCAGAATCATCGTTGCCATGCGGTCGTTGATCATCCCGCGATCGGCGATACGCTCGATGAAGCGGCGCAGATCGTCATAGGCGATCTGCCGGTCATCCCCGGACGCGTTCCGGAATCGGAAAAACAACTCGACATAGCGGGTATAGAATATGAGGTCACTGATGCGTTCGCGAATGCGGGCATCGTCGCCGGCGTCTTCCTGCGCCTCGTCGAGCAGCCGGTACATCCGACCCAGTAAATCCGCGCTCAACAATGGTTGGTTATCGCCGTCGATCAGGGCGTAATAAGCGCCCATGGCGTTGGTTGCCGTGCCAAAACATTTTTCCAGAAAATCGTTCATAACATCTTCGTGCCGGTCGGCTTCATCGATATCCCAGAGAATACGGGAAGCCAGATAGATACCCGGTCCGGCGGAACCCCAGTCGTTGCCAAAGGCAGCGTTGTAAAACCGCGCACCACTTTCGTGAAAGCGAGGAATGGATTCCCTAATATAGCGCAGCTTGGAAGCCTTGGCGCGTCCCGGCAACGAAAAATCCCAGGCATATACACTCAAATAATCGTTAACACCCAGCATCGCAACCTTTTGCCGCCACTCGGCTATTTGTCCGGCATGGCCCTCGATGACGGAATCACCGCTTTGTTTGTAATCGTATGAGACGTTTACAATCACGTTGGGATGTACCACCGTATCGGCAGGCGCCGCCGCATGCCGGTGCTGCGCCAGGATGCCGACATATTTCGGACCTGCTTCCAGTGCATTAAGCGCTTCGGCAACCGTATTGGCCAGCATGATGACGCGATCGCTGATGCTGCCCAATGCCTCGCAATCTTCGCACAGGCACCAGCCGTCTTCATCGTAGGAAGGCGTCATGCTGATGCCGTCCCGTTGCGGGTTCAGTTTGAACTGCGCGACCGCCCAGTCCGACACTAGACGACGCAAGTCCGGATTGGAGATACAGAAGTTTCGGCCCTGTCGACTGCCGTCTTCCTGAAGGGCGCGGAATTCGGGATAGCGTTCAAACGCTTCGATGTTATCACGGATAATCATTCCGTAAATGGGCGAGGAGCCCACATAGAGACTGCCGCCGCCGCGATTACGCGTAATCCAACGCCGTATACCGGGTTGCAGCGCAGCTTGTCGGCCATAATCCGAAACGATTTCACGCCGGAAAAAAGCCGGCTGTTCCAGACGGTCGACAGCCAATGCGGGAGACGGATCGTCGGGAACCACCTCCCAGGTTTCGGTTGGAAAAAACTGGCGGTATCCCAGGCGATACAGAAAATCCCAGACCGCATGGCCAACGGCCGATTCCGTCGCACCCAACAACCAGGCGCCGTGCTCATGGGTGCGCATCAGATAATCTTCGCGCCGCAACGGATCTGACGGATCGAAATCGATTTCCGGTGATAATTCCGGAAAATCGGCAGGGTAAATGCCGACGGCCAAACCGTTGGTTCCCACGCCGTCAATAACCTCAAATGTCGCGCCACTGATCCGGCCCAGTGTATCGGCCAGGTCGGCCGCCAACGCGCGCACATTTTCGCCGGCCGCCGGGGCGACAACGACCGGGAATTTGGCTACGCCGTCCTCGGCCAATAAAACCGGTTCCGATGCCGCGCATAAGGCAACCACGGCACATCCCATGAATGCCGGCAAAAAGTGAAAAAAACTACGTTTCATGATCGTCATATTGTTGATCTCCCAAGGCGGCAAAGCCGCAAGACCGCAGGCTGCATTGCGATTCGCGTTCATATCCGGCGGCAAGTCGATTGCTTACGGAACCATAATATCAGTCCAGCGCGATAATTCAATGCCTTTTTACAGCAGCTTTAATCCTTGAATTAGCTAAACCGATTTAGTACGATTCGGATTCGAACACAAATCTCGGGCAATAGGGAGCGTTCGCGGTTCATGGTGCACGGTTCACGGTTTTTTCGGAGTTGTTTATGAAAACGGTTCAACATGTAAACCATCAAGACGGGATTAATTACGGATTGATCGGATTCGGCGGCATTGCGGAGAACCGGATTGCCGGCGAAGGTTTTGCGCTCGACACCAAAAGGTTCGCGCCGTTGGCGGAAGCAAAGTTAATCGGCGCCACCGACATCAATCCGGAACGCCGCAATGCGGCGGAAAATCTTGGCCTGACGTGGTATCCTGATGCCGCCGCATTGCTGGCCGACCCAGCCATCGAAGCCGTTGTCGTTGCAACGAATAACCTGAGTCACGCCATCATCGCGGCGCAGGCGCTGGAGGCCGGCCGGCATGTATTGGTTGAAAAACCGATGGCCACCCTGGTGTCGCAAGCCGAAAAGCTGGTGACGCTGGCCCGGACCCGCAAACGCAGCCTGGCCGTCGACCATATGATGGTTGAAAACAGCGCCAACCGCAAAGCAAGGGAACTCGTGGCCGCGGGCGCCTTGGGTACGATTAACGACGCGTGTTTCCATATGGAGTTCAGCTTCGGATCGACCCCGGGTGAGGCGGCCTCCTGGCGCTGCGCCAATCCGGCAGAACTTGGAGGCCCGATCGGTGATGTAGCCAGTCATTGTCTTTACATGGCTGAATTCATGTTCGATTCCAATATTGTAGAACTCGGCTGCGTATATTATCCCAAAACCATGGCTACGAAGGTCGAGGATGGCGCCTATATCAAGTACCGCATGGCCAACGGAATGTCCGGATCCGTCCGGGCGGCTTTCAGCGAACCGCGTGGCGGCATGGCCGCCACACTCGACAATCTGGGTTACGAAATATTCGGAGCAGACGGTGTTCTGCGCGGACACGGCGTCCTGTTCCAATTATCCGGACATGACGGCGAACCGGTCAAACCCAGACTCGAACTGGATACCTTCGATCATCGCGCCGATGTAGCGACCGCCGCCCCGGTAAATATCTACCAGGCGATAGTGCGCCGGCACGCACGATCGATTCTCGATGGAAAACTGATGGATGGCGCCGACGGCCTGCAAAACCTGCGGATAATTGCCGCCTGCCACGAGTCGGCGCAAAACGGCGGACGGCTGACGCGGATCGACTGCAGCCCATAGGAATGTTGGAATACTGAAAGGACATCGTATATGATCAATGAACTGGCGACATTGCGTAGCGGGAAGACGGGACGGTTTTCTTCATGGGATACGGCTGGTCGCAACAACGATAGTTGGCGTATTGAACCGGGCGAAACCGTTGTTCTGGCCGACATCAAAGGACCCGGCGCCATCACGCATATCTGGATGACGCAAAGCGAACACTATCGCGAGTGCCTGATCAAGATTACCTGGGACAACGCCGATCAACCAAGTGTCCTGGTTCCGCTGGGAGATTTCTTCGGTCTCGGGCACGGTATCGTCAACAGTTACCAGTCGTTGCTTTTCACGGCGTCCTGCAAACCCGAACGGGCAAATCAATTCAATCAGGGCTGCGCGTTGAACAGTTATGCGCGCATGCCGTTTGCCGAACGGGCCGTCGTCGAATTGATTAACGAAAGCAGCGCAGCGCACCGGCAATACTTTTATGTCGATTACGAGACGTTCGACGAACCGCAACCGCATACCGGATATTTCCACGCCGAATTCCGCCGCGCTAATCCATTCGGCGGTTGGGGTCACGAAATCCGCGTCAATACACCCGAAGCCGACATCGTCAACAAGGAGAAGCCGGCATGGGACAACAACTACGTGATTCTCGCAACCAAAGGGCGGGGCCATTATGTTGGCTGCAACCTGTCGGTAACCAATTTTCAGGGTACCTGGTGGGGCGAAGGCGACGACATGATATGGGTTGACGGCTACAAATGGCCGCCGGACTTGCACGGAACCGGCAGCGAAGACTATTTGAACCAGGCCTGGGGGATGCAACCGAACGCGTTTTTACGCAACGGATCATCGATATTCGAGGGCAACACCCACGGGTATCAGACCAGTTATGTGTTCCATATAGAAAATCCGGTTCGCTTCCAGAAAGAAATCAAAGTGACCATCGAACACGGCCACGGCAACCATCTGGCCAACGAGATGTCGTCCGTGGCTTACTGGTACGCCGAGCGGCCGATTCCCGCGATTGCGCCGCCGCCCGCTCATCAACGCATGCCCGTGCTGCGCGACAATCAGGGCAACTGGCTTTACGACCCAGGCAATCAGTGTACAGGAAAAACCATTGCCCTGAACACGGAAATGCAGGCATTGAAACGGCAGTGGGCCGAAAAACCGTAAACGACTACGTGTGGGCGACCGTGGGGAAGAGCGGATCCTTCCCAGGTAAAAGAAGGACGCGAACTGTCGAGACGTCGCTTAGTGGATTATTCAAGCATGGTTGCGTAAAAAAACAAGAAAAATGACGCGGAGCCATGTATGGTGTCGGGCAAGAGGTCAGAGGTCGGAGGTCAGAGGTCAGAGGTCAGCAAAGAAAAATCTGACCTCTGACTTCTGACTTCTGACCTCTGACCTCTGGGTTGCGGGCGAAGCCCGCCTTGGTGCCTTATTCTAAAGCCTCTGTCATATAAAACAAGAAAAAATGATGCGATGACGTTGGGTGATTCGGGCAAGAGGTCAGAGGTCGGAGGTCAGAGGTCAGTTTTCTGAAACGATCGGAACCACGATCTCGACAACGATA
>PWZG01000448.1 GCA_003567575.1 PVC group bacterium
GGAACCATGAATCGGGCATGAATTATTTGCGCAGGATTATTTATCCGGGCATCCCGTCCTTGCCGGATGTGCTGTCGGCGGATGATCGCCGGTACGGCAGAAGCCAGTATTTCCGTTGGGCTGTGTTTAACGGAATATCGGTGGCCTGTCTGCTGGACAACATGTTGATTTTGTTTGCGATCCGCAACCATCTCAACGATCCCCAGATTGCGGTGATGGCGTCTTTTATTTATCTCAGCATGCCGTTCATGGTGGCCGGCAAACGGATGGCTGCACGGATTGGCGTGGTTCGCACCTGGGCCTTGGGCTGGTTCTACCGTTATCTTTCGGCCTGTCTCATCGTTATCGCACCCTTTTTCCATTCCCTCGGTCCGCAATGGGTAGTGACCGGTTTGATTATGATCGGGGCCTTCGGGTTCGCGTTCTTCCGTACCATCGGATTGGTCGCCCAAAAACCGTTGGCCGGTGAAATCACCACGGTAACCGAGCGCAGCCGCTTTCTGTCCGGCAATTCGATGCGCGTCCATCTCTCGCATTTCATCACCATGCTGCTGATTGTTTTATGGCTGCATTATTCCAATCGGCTCTGGGTTTATCAAGCCATCCTCGCCATCGGTTGCGTCACCGGGTTTTATGCCACGACCATTATCGCCAGGATTCCGGAATCGACGGCGCCGCGGCTTTCCGCCCGGCGATCCTTGACCGATACGTTCACCCAATTATGGCGCGACCCGCGGCAACGGAACCTTTTGTATTGCTGGTGTGCCGGTTTTGCCTCGTTCTCGCTGGTGCCCCCGATCATGGTCGTTGCGCTCAAAAACGGTTATCTGATTTCAGATCATGCCGCTTTTTTCTTTTCCTCCCTTTTCATGTTGGGCGCCATTGCGGTTTCCATGATCAATACCCGGATCGCCGACCGGATGAATTCACGCCATCTACTACAGTTTTACCTGGGTGGCCTGATTCTTGCCGCCGCCTACTGGGCTTTCGCTCCCGGCCGGTTCCATCCCGTGATCGTGGCCGCCACCTTTGTGATCGCGGGCGGATGCAAAGCCGGTATCATGATTGCCTTGAGTCATTATTTCCTGGATGTTATTGACGAATCCCGACGGGTCGGCAGTTCGCTGGTGGTGCAAATCCTTGCGGGCGGCATCGCCGGCCTGTCCGGCGCCGGGATCGGCGGGGGATTACTCAAATTGCTAACCGCCATGGAATTGCGAGGAATGCATATGTATCGCGCCTATTTTCAGATTATTCTATTGATTTTGCTGGCCATCTATCTGGTGTCATCCCGCCGCAACGGGCAAATGGAACGAATGACGTCCGTCAATTTTCCGGGTTCTTAACCGCCGCCCCTTACGCGGAACCGCTTAAACGACTCGCTTGAACGGACACCGGTCGGCGCCGCGATGCCGGAGTCGACAAAGCCGTTCGACGAAGTGTAACCGACGAAGTGGGGCGACGATCGAGACGAAGAACAAGAGACAAGAACCGGGTTCACAGGAAAGGAAAAAACAATGGAACGACCGAATATTCTGTATCTGCTGGCTGACGATCTGGGCTGGGCCGACCTCAGCCTGCATGGCTCGGTGATCCGCACGCCGAATATCGATCGGCTTGCCCGGGAAGGCGTCGAGTGTACCCAGCATTATGTCTGTCCGATGTGTACCCCGACACGGGCATCGCTGCTTACCGGCCGGCATCCGGGACGTTTCGGCGGACATGCCACGGTGCCGTCCAATGCGCCGGTGCTGCCCGACGGATACCAGACCCTGGCGACGGTTTTGCGGGATGCGGGTTACGATACCGGTTTGTTCGGAAAATGGCATTTGGGATCCTCATCCCGATTCGGACCGAACCATTACGGTTTCAATACCGCCTACGGCAGTCTGGCGGGCGGGATCGATCCGTATAATCACCGTTATAAACGGGGTGAATTCTCGGTGACCTGGCATCGCAACGGGGATCTGGTCGAGGAACGCGGACATGTGACGGATTTGATTGTGCGCGAAGCGGCCGAATGGATCGAGGATCGCGATCAACCCTGGTTCTGTTACGTGCCGTTCACGGCGGTTCATGTACCCGTCAAACCGACCCAGGAATGGCTGTCGCGGTATGATTTCCGGCAGTTTGATGACGATCCTTCGAAAGACATGTCGTTCAAGAAATATGCCGCCTATACCAGCCATATGGATCATGCAATCGGGCAGTTGCTCGAAACCCTTGAACGGATCGGTCAACGCGAGAATACGATCATCGTGTTTTCCTCGGATAACGGCGCGATCAATGAATGCCCGTTGCACGGCACGGACAAGTATCCCGGCTGGCAGGAGGCCTATCCCCGGCTGGGATCAAATGCTCCGTTCCGCGGCGTAAAAGCTCAACTCTACGAAGGAGGCATTCGTGCGCCAACCCTCGTCAACTGGCGCGGTCAACTGCAGCCCGGTACGATGGATCATCCCGTTCAGGTTACCGACTGGATGCCCACCTTGACCGCCTTGACGGGGGCGCAATGCCGGCAGGATCCGCGCTTTGACGGTCAGGATATATGGCCTCTCCTGACGGGCCGGCAGGACGATCCGGATCCGCGGTGTCTGTACTGGAATTTCAGGCAGGGCAACAATCTTGGCCTGCGCTACGGGGACTGGAAACTGATCGACCAAGCAGTCGATGGGAACAGAACCCGGGAGTTGTTCAATATCGCGGATGACCCCTGTGAACGCCAGGAACTGGCCAGGGAGTATCCGGAGAAGGTAAACGACCTTGCGGAAATGATGGAAGCGGAACGGCAACAGGACGGTTCCTCCGCAAGAGATGACGTCAGTTCACCCATGATGCCATGAAACCCGATGTTACCGACACCCGACACGCTCCACTCTTCTCGCGCGGCACAAGGTGATTTTACTCGGCAATCCGCAATTCCGGGGACCGTAATTCCTTTTGACGTTTGGCGATGATTATGTTATTTTTCGCTTTGTACAGGATAGGCTTGAGGGATGTTATGGTCGTACTCGAAACATTTGAGGTCGATGGCATCCGTGGCCGGATGCAGGATGTTTCACCATAACACGTGTGCCGGCGCGAAGTCCGCCGATACGATACGCGCCGGAACCGAGTTCCCGTCCGTCCGTAAAAGGAGGATCGTCATGAAAAGGGATCGTGCGCGAACGTTCGTTTGGATGGGGAACATCCTTGCCGTTACCATTCTGATTTGCGCGACCGGAAATGTGTGGGCGGACAGCTTGTCCTGGACTGGCGCGGTCGATAACGACTGGTTTATTGCCGGAAACTGGGATCCGGCAAAGGTTCCGGAAGCCGGGGATACGGTTTTGATTCCGACCGGTACGCCGGTCCTGACCAATGCCACGCCCGTGCTGGCGTCGTTCAGCATCGCCTCCGGCCACACCCTGATCGTCGAAGGCTGGCAAAGCGCGTTACGTGCCGAAACGATGACCATCGAAGGCATCATCACCCACGGAATCAACGATGTCGCCTCGACGAACGAATGGGGCGAATGGGTGCCGGAACATCGCATCCTTCTCGAAGGCTCGAATATCACCGTGGCCGCGGGGGGTCGGCTCGATGCCGACTGGAAAGGGTACCGGCAGGGTCAGGGACCCGGATCGCCGGTCTGGAACCCGGCGCGAGGAGGAGCGGGCCACGCCGGCGAAGGCGGGTTCGGCGGCAACAATGGCGGCCCACCGTACGGCAATCCCGCGACGCCCTGGCAACTCGGCACCGGTGGCGGTACGCATGAAAATCGCGGCGGCCCGGGAGGCGGCGCGATTCGGATCATTGCCGACGGAGAGCTGGCTATCCATGGGACAATCCGGGCCAATGGACACAATGGCACGACCACCCATGGCAACGGCGGGTCGGGTGGCAGCATCTGGATCGAGTGCCGGACGGTGACCGGTTCCGCCACTGGCCTCGTCCAGGCCAACGGTGGCAATGGTATTCATTCCGGCGGCGGCAGCGGCAGCGGCGGACGGATCGCGATCGCTTACACCCCTGCCGCCCAGGCCGCGCTGGCCGTGCCCCGTCCGAACATCCGAATCGAAGGTGTTCCAGGTACCCAGGCCTCGCAAAACGCCGAACCCACCCGCGCCGCCATGGGCAGCCTGCACCTGCCCGATACGCTGTGGATTGAAGCCGATCTAACCGCGAAGCGTTTTCAATGGGTGCAAATCCATATTCCCGACTGGACGGTCTGGGAAGCCGATACGCTGATACTCGACGACTGCATCGTCGGCCTGCCCGAAGGCAACGGACTCGACGTGACCCATAACTTGATCCTTACCAACAACGCCGCCTTGCACGTTTTTGCCGCGCCGGTGACGGATGTCCTGACCGAATCCGGCGCCGCCGTGACGGTCGGCGGCGATTTCCGGGTCCATAACGGTTGCTGGATAACGCCGCACGCCCACCCGACCAACGGCGCGACGGTAACATTTACGGTGGACGGCAACTTGTTCGTGGCCGCCGACGGCGGATTCGATGCCGACCGGCGCGGCTACACGCGAGGTTACGGGCCCGGATTGGAAGGAACCACCTCGGATAACGGCGCCGCGGGTCATGGCGGCATCAGCAGCATGTCCAGCGGAGGTCATCGCTGGGGCAATGCCTACGGTAACGCCGAATGGCCGATCCGGGCCGGTTCGGGTGGGCGGTCGCGCACGTTGGCCGGTCGCGGCGGCGGAGCGATACGTATCGAGGTAACCGGGCGAGCCGATCTGCACGGGTTGCTGACCGCGAATGGTGGCTACGGTGTTGCCACGCACGGCGGCGGTGGATCAGGCGGCAGTATTTTGCTGGTCTGCGAAACCGTCTCGGGCCGTAACAGCGCCCTGCTCAGCGCCGACGGCGGACAGGGAAACCATAGCTCCAGCGCTTGCGGCGGAGGCGGACGAATCGCCGTGCATTACGATCCGGCCAAGCAGGCGGCGCTGTGCGAACCCGTTCCGCCAATTCGGTTTTCAACGTACGCGTTTCCCGCCAACACGCATGTTTCCTTCATGATCAACGCGCGGGAAGGCACGCTATGGCTTCCGGACACACGTTTCATAACCGAGACGCTGGATCAACAACGCTTTCGCCACCTGCGACTGATCGTGCCCGGATTCGATTCCGTGTGGGCTCCCGATTCGTTAACGCTGGATGATTGCATCATTACTTTGCCGGAAGGGTTCGTGCTGGATGTCGCCAACGACCTAACACTCGACAACGACGCCGGCTTATATGTGTATGCGGCGCCGACGAACGATCCGGGACAACGGTACGGCGCGGAAATCCGGGTTGGACGCGATTTGTATATCGGAACCAATTCCTGGATTTTCCCACAGGCGAATGCCACAAATGGCGCGATCGTTGGCATTCGCGTCGGCCGTCATGCAACGGTCGATATCGGCGGCGGCATTGACGCCACGGGGCGCGGTTACATGGGCGTCAGCGGTAATACCCGTGGCGAAGGCGCGGGTACGGAGCCGTATAGTGGCGGCGGCGGATACGGTGGCAAGGGCGGGGGCACCGGCGGCGGCAAGGCCCATGGAAGCGCCGAGTTACCGATGGAACCCGGAAGTCCGGCAGCCTGGAATACCTGGGGCGGCGGGTATGGTCTCGGGGGAACCGGCGGCGGTGTGATCCATCTTCGCGCCGGTGGCCAGGTACGGATGGACGGACTCCTGACCGCGGACGGCTGGCATGGTTCCTACTATCGCGGCAGCGGCGGCAGCGGCGGCGCCATTTTTCTGGCGGCCCATCGCTTTCGAGGCAAGGGTGAAATGCGCGCCAAGGGTGGCATCGGGAGTCAGGACGTCGCCTCCGGCGGCGGCGGCCGGGTGGCCATCTGGCACGGTATTCCATCGGATATGGTTGAGTCGCGCCTCGAATCCCGAGCGATCGACGGCCTGTTGCAACATTATCCCTATGCCCGGTTTACCGGCGAAATCGATGTCGGATGGTACGGTGACTCGACGCAAGGCTTACCGGAAGAAGGCAGTAAATGGTTTTATACGATTCACGGAACGGTGATCAGTGTTCGTTAATATAAGAA
>PWZG01000138.1 GCA_003567575.1 PVC group bacterium
AACCGTTAGCAGCGTCTACCGAAAGCAGGGAGTTCACGGGAGAATTCATCATGAAACATTTGCAGGCCAAGTCAGGGAGTCGACGGATCGTTGCCATGGTTTTCGGATGGTGTTTGAAAGGACTGGCGGTATGGGCAATTACGACCCTGCCGGTCCATGCCGGGGTGTCCCGTACCTGGACGGGCGGCGGCGTGGATGCGCTGGCCTCGACCGCTGAGAACTGGTCGGACAATACCGCACCGGTTGGCGGCGACAACGTCGTATTCGACGGAACCAGTTCGACGGACTGCGACTGGGATCTCGATATCAGCGTGGTCGATTGGACCCAGACGGCGGATTACGGCGGGACGGTGACAATCCGTACGGAATATCCGGATGTGCCCGGCGGTACGGGATTCACCAACCTGACGATCACCGGGAATGTGACGCTCGAAGGCGGTGTCTGGACGCACCGGGCCAATACCGGCGACCACGATGCCGTGGACCGTTTGGCGGTTACCGTCGGGGGCGATTTTACGATGGGATCCGGTGCTGCCATTGACGTGCTCGGGCGCGGTTTTGCGGCGAATCGTGGTCCGGGGGCTGGCGTATCCCTCCAACGCGCCGGCAAAGGCGGCAGCCATGGCGGTCAGGGCGGTTATCACGAAAACCAGTTGCCTTCACCTTGCTATGGTTCGATTACGCATCCGGAGATGCTGGGCAGCGGATCAAGCGTACGTGGCGGCGGTGCAATCCGGTTGATGATTGCTGGAGAGGCCTTAATTTCGGGGGATATTGATGCCGATGGCGTTACGAACACCTCGAACTCTCCAAGCCGACACGGCGGTGGGGCCGGAGGATCGATTCATCTCAGCGCGGCAATCATTAGCGGCGCGGGGAATCTGTCCGCCAATGGCGGCGGCGGCTACTATACCGGCGGCGGCGGCCGAATTGCCGTGATTGCCACCAACAGCGCGACCCTGGGCGACATTACCACCCTGGCACGCGCGGGGAATCCCGGACTCCGCGGTACGGCGGGCACCATTTTCCTGCAAACAACGGCGGATACGCAATTGATCATTGACCACGACAACCTGGAACCGCAAACGGCGATCGAACGTTCCTATCCGTTCGGCAGCCGGTTCCGGCCCGATACGGAACTGCCGGCGGCATCGGAAACCTTTGCGGTGCTTCCGGTGGTCGGCGGCGACATGCAGGATGCCGCGCTGTCGATTACCAACGGCGGTCTTGTCAAATTGACCGCCGATTTGCGTCTGGGTGATTTCACCTGGCTGGATGCGGGCGCCACCCTGGATCTAAACGGTTATTCCCTGTTCCTGAAGGCGGCTGAACCGGCCGGGGCGTTCCCGGCGGATTACGGCGGCGGCGCCATCGTTTCCAATGACGGCCGGATTGTCTGGGGCGATGCCGATGCCACCGTCAAACTGGATGTATATACCTATAACAGCACGGTGACGCCCGATCCGGTCAGTCCGACCGCGGACGGCTATTACGATGTCGATACGGAGGTTACCCTGACGGTGACGCCGGATGCCGATTATACGTTCCTGTGGTGGAAAGGCGATTTGCCCGAGGGTATTGATCGCACGACCCATCCGTTGACGGTCACCATGGACGGTCGGCGCGACCTGACGCCGGTCGTGGCAAGTACCGTGGATACCCGTACCTGGACCGGAGAGGGCGCGAACCGTCTGGCGTCGACCGACGCCAACTGGTATCCTGCGTCCGCGCCGGAAAGCGGCCATCATATCGTCTTTGACGCCACCAGCGACGTGGAGTGTTACTGGGATTTGGACATCGAACCGGCTTCCTGGACGCAGACCGAAGATTACCGATGGTTTTATTCCGATTACGTCGGGCATCGCGGTTTTGTCCGGATTCATACCCGTTATCCCGGTCATGGCGCCTTAACCAATCTTGCGATTCGCGGCGACTGTATTCTGGACGGCGGCGCCTGGACGCATCCCGCCAACACCGGCGATGATGAGGCCGCGGATCGTTTGTCGGTGACCGTGGATGGCGAATTCCGGGTGGGCTCCGACGCCAAAATCAATGTGGTGAACCGCGGGTTTACCTCGGAACGCGGCCCGGGTGCGGGGGGCGTGGCTGGACACCGCCATCATTCGGAACCTGGCGCATCCCATGGCGGACAGGGCGGCTGGCATGCGACGAGTGCCACGCCGGCGCCGACCTACGGTTCGATGACGGCGCCGACCATGCTCGGCAGCGGCGCGAACGGACGCGGCGGCGGCGCGATCCTGGTCCACGCGGAGGGTCCGCTGACCATCGACGGGGACATTTTGGCCCACTCCGATCGCGGCGGCGATCTTCGGGCCGGATCGGCCGGCGGCTCGATTTATCTGCGTGGCGCGTCGGTTTCGGGATCCGGACGATTGAACGCGGAAGGCTCCCAGGGCTATTACACCGGGGGTGGGGGACGGATCGCGATGATTCTCACCAATGCGACGGATTTTGCGGATATTACCTTTGAAGCGTTCGGGAATCATCAGACCGAATCGCGGAACAGTGCCGCCGGGACGATTTACCTGGAAGGATGGGATGGCGGGGCGCCGGATACCTGGCATTTGATTATCGATAATCGCGATTTGCAAACCCCCGAACGTGTCGTTACGGAATTGATGCCGATTGACGAAACGTATGAATTGCATCCATCCGTAGGGAACGAGATTGTGGATGCCGCTCTGGAAATCAAGAATCGCGGACAGGTCCAACTGACATCCAGTATTCGGATCGGCGATTTTGTCTTGCTCGATGAGGATTCGACCATCGATCTGAACACCTTTACCCTGTACGTGAAAGCCGATGAACCGCCGGGCGATTTCCCCGGTGATTACGGCGATGGTACGGTCATTACCAACGAGGGTGAGATTATCTGGGGCGATGCATCGGTAGACTTGCCGTTGATTACCACGGCGGGACCCAACGGCTGGGTGGAACGGGATCCGGAAGGCGTGGATGATTTCCACCCCTTCGGATCGCAGGTTACCGTGACAGCGCATCCTGATCCCGGATATGCGTTCGTATTCTGGGAGGGCGATATTCCCGAGGAAACGGATCGCACCACGAATCCCTTGACGGTCACGATGGATCAGGAGCGGGAATTGCGGGCGTTGTTCGCCAGCAGTGCGCCCGATACTCATACCTGGATCGGCGACGGAGAGGATGTTCTGGCCAGTACGGCGTCGAACTGGTATCCCAACGTCGCGCCGACCGCCGGCGCGCATATCGTCCTTAATGGCACCAGCGTCAAGGAAATGCATTGGGATCTGGATATCGAAGTCAGTTCCTGGACCCAGGAAGAAGGCTACGAGGCCTACTACACACCCGCCGAAGGCTATTTCGGTTGGGTCGTGATCCAAACCAAATATCTGGATCAGGATTATGACTTCACCAATTTCGTCGTCACCGGCGATGTGATCCTGGAAGACGGGACTTGGACCCATCCGCATAATAGCGGCGACGATGACGCCGTGGATCGAATGTCGGTATCGGTCGGCGGCAACTTTACCCTGGGCGAAAAAGCCAAGATCGACCTTTATGGCCGCGGGTTTGCTAACGGGCGGGGTCCCGGCGCCGGGACGACCGCGCAACGCGGTAGCGAAAGTTCCATCGGCGCCAGTCATGGCGGTTTGGGAGGCCATGGCAGCGATGTGCCACCGGCGCCGTCCTACGGGTCGCCTTTCCGGCCCGACACGCTCGGCAGCAGCGGTGGCCGGCGCGGCGGCGGCAACCTGAACTTGAGCGTGGACGGAACGGCGACCATTGATGGGGTGATTGACGCGGACGGGGACTTTGTCGGAACCACCACCTATCATCCCGGGGCGGGCGGCTCGGTGTTGATTCAGGCGGCCGGCTTCGAAGGCGAGGGAAGCATCACGGCACGCGGCAACAGTGGCTACCGTTCCAGCGGTGGCGGTCGGATCGCTCTGATCGCCAGCCAAGCGGACGATTTCGGTGACCTGGTTTTGTCGACTCGTACGGGAACATCCGCCTCCGGTCAGGGGGTCGCCGGCGCGGGCCGCGGTACCGCCGGTACGATTTATTTCGAGTCGCCCGCGGGCGGTCGTTTGATCGTGGATGCCGAGGGAATTGTTACCCAGGACACGGATATTGCCACGCCGTTGCCGGCGGTGTTGAATCCGGAACCGCTGTCCGCTTTTCATAATGCAACCTTGCGTATGCAAGACCTGGCGCGTGTCCGCTTGGTTGAAGACGGTGTCCGCATTCGTGACCTTGAATGGATCGACGCCGATTCGCTGCTGTACCTGGATGGCCATACACTTTACGTGCGTACACCCTATCATCCGTTTACCGATGGCGACGAAGGCGCGGTGGTTGTAGAAGACGGCGGCGAAATCATCTGGACGCCACGCGGTACATTGTTGATGTTGAGGTAAGGAAGCGTATGAATGAAGACAGCACGCCGCGCGGCCGTGCATCCGATCCGCTGTCGCCTTATGGTGATCTTTCGACGTTGAACGTTTACCGCGGCATGTGGCATGCCCATATCCAGGGCGGATTTCCCGGATTCATGCAGGCCCGGGAACTCTGCCGTCGCGGCAACTTCAGTTTCGTGGGGTTGACCGAACACGACAACCGGTATCCGCAGATCGATTATGCCGAAAAAGAGTGGTACGCGGCGATGGATGAAGAATTTCTCATCATTCGCGGATTCGAGGCCACGCATCCCATGGGGCACATTACCTGTCTTGGCTTTTTACCGGAACAAACCGGCGTCGATGCCGAGGCGGCCCGGCGGATCCGTTTCGAAAAAGTGGCGGGGGATGCCGGCTATGACGGCTTTTTGAAAACCGCCGCCGGACTGGGCGCGTTTCTGGCGCTTAACCATCCGCATCGCTGGCGGGAACGCGGCGACGAGTTGATCCGTCAACCCGGATTCGAGTATCTGGATGCCATGGAACTTTACAACGGTAACCAGGCCGGCAAATCCAGGCAACAGGGCGTGACCGTGGATGTGTATGATGCCTGCCTCAGCCGGGGTGGCCGGCTCTGGGGCGCGGCCAATCCCGACTGCCACTCCTGGGATGTGGAACAGCATGACGGCCCGTTCAACGGATACAGCGTCGTGTTTGCCGAAACCTTATCAAGACGCGCCATCCTCGACAGTTTGAAGAGAGGCCGCTTTTATGCTTCGACCGGATTGGAAGTCGATGAGCTGGCGTTGACCGCAACATCGCTTCGGGTGGCGGCCGCACAATGCCGCCGGATCCGGTTTTTTGGACGCGCCGGCCAACTGCTGGAATCCGTCACGAAAGATGAGGCCACCTACCGGTTGCGGGGCGATGAAGGCTATGTGCGTGCCGAACTGGTCGGACACACTCCATCGCAGCAAAGCGTGAGCGAACTGACTGCCCGGGCCTGGCTGCAACCGGTCTGGCTGTGAAATCATCTCAGAGACAAGCCCCGGCCGCCGGCCTGATCATGCATATTGTAACTTTTGAGCAATGAATTTCCTGGTCATCCCCCACGCTTAGTCCCTACACTTCGTTGCCACACGTCGTCGGTTACGCTTCGTCGAACTGCTTTGTCGACTCCGGCATAGCGCTGCCGACACCCGACACTGTCACCCGACACGCGACACCCTGTTCTCTCAAACGAAGCGTATTCGAGTAAGTGCATCGAGTAAGTGTGTCGGTTAAGTGTGTCTGTTAAACTGGCCAAGTGTCTGTCCCTTATTGGCCTCCCGTTCTCTCAAACCAGTCGGGTCCGCAGGCGAAGCCCGGTGGGAGGGCAAAGTGTCTGAAACTTCATGCTGCATCGTCCGTAAAATTTCAGAATCTCGAACCAGCTTGCGCCTTCACGCCAGTGCTTCTATTGCTTCCGACCTTGACAAGGATGGCGTCGTATGCAAGCATTAATACGTGCGAAAACATAGGGCAATACTGCAATTAAAAGAAGCTTCTTGCGCATAAAGGACCACTTGAAAACGTGGTTATCATACGGAAAAGACGTCTCAACGGAAAAATAATTATGGAGGTTCGGGAAGTTATGTTTTGCAGGTGTCGT
>PWZG01000184.1 GCA_003567575.1 PVC group bacterium
CGCGCACCAGCGGGATGCTGGAACGGTTTTTCCGCGGCAGCAAGACCCTCGACAAACCGTATTACAAGAAATTCGCGCCCGTGATCGATTGGGAATGGATGCTGGTGGCCGGTGTATTCATTGGTGCTTTCATCTCTGCCTGGCTGTCCGGTGTATTCCAGTTGCAATGGGTCCCCGAAACCTGGGCGCAAGCGGCCGGCGCGGGAATTGGTGTCCGTTGGCTCGTCGCTCTTTTCGGCGGAATAGTGATGGGATTCGGCGCCCGCTGGGCGGGTGGCTGCACCAGTGGCCACGGCATCAGCGGTACGCTTCAGCTTGCGGTAAGCAGTTGGATTGCCGCGATCTGTTTCTTCATCGGAGGCATTGCGGCGGCAATGCTTATTTTCAAGGTTATTCTTGCCTGAAAAGGAGGTCACCATGCTTAAGGCACTGCATGCAAAGAAAACGGCACAGCTTTTTCTAGGGCTATGCATCGGTATCGCATTCGGGGTTCTGCTGCAAAAAGGCGGCGTAACCACTTACGACGTTATTATCGGACAATTGCTTCTCACTGATTTTACGGTGGTGAAAATCATGCTGACCGCGGTCCTGGTCGGCATGATCGGCGTACATGCCCTGCGCGGTCTTGGCTTGGCGGAGTTGCATCCGAAACCGGGTTCGATAGGCACGAGCGCCGTCGGTGGGCTGATATTCGGCGTGGGGTTCGGTATTCTGGGGTATTGTCCCGGAACGGTGGCCGGCGCCGTGGCCCAGGGGTGGCTCGATGCACTATTCGGCGGTGTTGTTGGCCTGCTGATCGGCGCCGGCCTGCTGGCGGCGCTTTATCCCAAATTGGAGGCGCGAGTCTTGCGCAGGGGTGATTTCGGCGATCTGACATTCCCTCGCTTATTCAAGGTCAATGCGTGGGGCGTCGTGATTCCGGTTGCCTTGATGATTATCGGTCTGCTGTTCTGGATCGAAAAAGCGGGGTTATAGTTGAAATGGCCGCCGGAGCGCTATGACCGCGGTAACCTGCGAGGCGATCTCTCGGCGGGCGTAACGGTTGCGGTCCTGCTTGTGCCGCAAGCGATGGCCTATGCCATGCTGGCGGGACTGCCGCCGGTTACGGGACTGTACGCCGCCACGTTTCCCATTCTGGCTTACGCTGTCTTGGGCGGATCCCGGCATCTGGCGGTCGGTCCGGTGGCGATAGTCTCACTGCTTGTCGCGGCGGCATGTTCGCGGATCGCCGAGCCGGGCAGCGCCGACTACCTTGCAGCCGTTGCCATGCTGACGCTGCTGGCGGGCACCATTCAATTGATTTTGGGCCGGTTAAAAGCCGGGTTCCTGACCCATTTTATCTCACGCGCGGTAGTCAGCGGTTTCACATCCGCCGCTGCCATTGTAATTGCGCTCAGTCAACTCAAGCACCTGATTGGTGTTCAGCTTGAGGGGCACAGTTCATCGATGAATATAGCCATTGAGGTTGTGCGACGGATCGGCGAAATACACTGGCCAACCTTTGGAATCGGGGCGATTGCCACCGTCGTTCTGTTGATTTGTAAAAAGAAATGGCCTCGTGTGCCCGCCGCATTACTCGTTACGATTGCGGGGACATTGCTGGTATACCTGCTGCGGCTTGACCGCTATGGGATCAAAATTATCGGGACGGTCCCCGGAGGGCTTCCCGGTCTGACGCTGCCGGGGCTCGACCCGCGGCTCGCCTGGCGCCTGTTTCCGCAGGCGTTGCTCATCGTTTTCGTTGGCTTCACGGAATCCATTGCGGTTGCCCAATGGGTCGCGGACAAGGAAAAATACCGGGTGGATGCCAACCGTGAGTTCGTCGGATTGGGAGCGGCCAATCTGGTTGCCGCGTTGTTCTCCGGATACGCCGTGACCGGCGGGTTCTCCCGGACGGCTGTCAATTACCAGGCCGGCGCACGGACGCGGATGGCCTCGGTGATCACAGCCACGCTCGTGTTGCTGACCCTGCTGTTTTTGACGCCGCTGTTCACCTACCTGCCGAATGCTTTGCTTGCGGCCGTGATCATCGTGGCGGTCAGCAGTTTGATCGATGGCAGCGAAGCGGTCCGACTTTTCAAGATCAAACCGGCGGACGGATGGACGCTGGTGGTCACGTTTGCCGTCACCCTGATCGTAGGCATTGACCAGGGGATTCTAACCGGGATTCTGTTCTCGCTGGTTTTATTCGTGGCCCGCAGTTCGCATCCGCGTACGGTAGTGCTGGGCTACGTCGCAGCGGACGCATCCTATCGTGACACGTTGCGGCATCCGGAAGCGGTCACGGATCCCGATCTGATGTTAATTCGCGTCGATGCGAGTCTGTACTTTGCCAATGCGCGATTTGTCGAAGACCGCGTCCGGGAACAGCAGGCGCTCAAACCGGATGCACGCTGGGTGGTAATGGACATGTCTGGCGTCAACGATATCGACGCCGTTGCGGTATCCACCCTGGAGGATCTCATGGCGCAAGCCCGGCAGCGCGGCGTGCGCTTCGCTTTTGCCGGGATGAAAGCGCAGGTCCGCGATGTCGTGGTGCGGGCGGGATGGCACGAACAGCTTGGGAACGCCATGGATTATCCGTCGCTCGGCACGGCGATTCGGGATGTTTCCGGTCAATGATCAAGCAACCGTTAACGGTTGCAGGGGTTGTTCGCCATTACGGCATATTCCGTAAATGACTCACAAACGGGAGCAGCATCCAAACCGCGAATCCGGCCCAGACCAATATCAGCAAAAGGATGCGCAGCGCGCGCCATGCCGGCGGCACATCATCGCCGCGGACGGCGGCGTCTGAATCCGCCGTTTGCGTGCCGTGCGTGGTTTCCTGCTTGGCAATCGTGCTTTGGCCCTGCGTTCCCTTGATCAGCAACACGCGGCCGGAAGCAACGCGCTTGATTTCTATCAGCGCTTCCGGCCAGCCGGCCGGCCGGTGCTCGGGCTGTTTCATCATCAAGTGCGTCAACAACTGGCTCACACCTATCGACAGCCGCGGATTGATATCGCGCGGATTGCGCAATGTACCCTCTCTCTGCGCACGCATGACCTCTTCATCCGAAAGATTATCGAATGGTAAACAACCGGTAACCATGTGATAAAGCGTCGCACCCAACGCGTAAATGTCGGAGCGGCAATCCGCCGGGTGTCCTTCAATCTGTTCCGGCGCCATGAAATTCGGTGTTCCCTCGATGAAGGTCTCCGTATCGGCCGCGTGCGATGCCTGCGCATGTCCGGTCTTGGCCAGCCCGAGATCGGCTACTTTAACCATACCTTCGCGGTCAAGCATGATATTGTCAGGTTTGACATCGCGATGGACGATACCCGCCTTGCGCCAGGCATAGTCGAGCGCCTCCGCCACGCATATCGCCACCCGAAGCGCTTTTTTCTGCGGCAGCGCACCGTGCGCACGCAACAAACTTCCGACCGTCTGACCGTCCACGTACTCCATGACAATGTAATGAACGCCGTTTTCGGAACCCGTATCGTGAACCTGCACGATATCCGGATGCGACAACTGGGCCGCCGAACGCGCCTCATCCATGAACATGCGGACCTCATCCGGGTCGGCGGCGAATTCGGAACGCAACACCTTGATCGCCACCTCACGTTCCAATGATGCCTGATACGCCTTCCAGACAACGGCCATACCGCCGGCGCCGAGGCATTCGCGAATATCGAATCCGCTGATCCGAACATTGCACACGGCGTCGCCAACCGGACGATTTCGTTTTTTTGTATCCACCGTATTATCAGCCCCAATCATTAAAAAACCGGCCACAGGCATAAAGACAAAACAACTCGGTTTCTTTCCTGGCCATGATATCAGGCCGCGGCGATAATACAATGCCTTTTTTCGGGGAATATTCTCCAGGCAAAATCATTTTGCCATAATTTCGTCGCGCGTATTTACCGAACGGCCAACCATGGTCTGTACAATGGTTAACCCCGCCAGGATCACGGCCACGACAAAAAATACCGTATTGGATGCCAGTTTTTCGTAAATCCATCCACCCGCGATCGAGCCGGAGACCAGACCGCCCGCAAGAATGGATTCATGTACCGCCATACGGCGGGCGCGGTTCAGGCTGCCGACGGTACCATGAAAAAAGCTGGAGGCATAACTCATTGCGCTGCAGAACCCGAACACCGCCAGCAGTACTGCCGCTGTGATCACCGATCCGGCAAGACTGATTACGGCAAGCGAAACAACCGCCACCCATTGCGCCGCCAACATCGGTATCAGTTTATGATGCCAAGCATGAATACGGCCCAGCAGGATAAACCCCACTACATTGGCCAGACCGCGTCCCGTGAACACCAACCCGATTACCTTTTCCACCGCATGCCATGCCTCCAATGCGACCAGAGGGAAGACTGCGGTAATTGTACCCAACCCGAAAAACGAAGCATACAACCCGATCCACGCCGGGAACCGCAGCGGAGAACTACCGTCCGTATCGCCGGGTAACGCATCATGCGCGGCGCCCGTCCCTCGATCGCTGCCGATCCCTGGCAGTAAACGCGCGGAAACGGCGACAAACACGCATACGAAAAGCATTAGACCGACGGCCAACATCAACGGATACCGCGGATTAATGCCGCTTAACCAACCGCAAATGAATGGACTGATCACCGCGCCTGAACACCATGACATGTTGAAACGTCCGATAACGCGTCCCAGATGCGGGCCTTCAACATTCGTCGAAACCCAGCCCATCAACGGCGGCCAGAACAAACTCAACGCCAACCCGAAAAGGGCATACAAAACCAGCAACATACCGTAGGTTTCCGCCCCGAGCATAACCACCACCACCACCGCCATGGTCGCCGTCGATCCAATAATCAGGAATCGCGGTAAAACCCGGTTGAACCAGGGACGCACCACCAGACATCCGAACACATAGGTCAGCGACCAGATTCCGGCCAGAACGCCGATCCGGGCGCCGCCGGCCTCCAACACTAACCTGGCGTAAAGAACCATTCCCAACGTCATCAACCCCATGGTCACCGCCATAAGGAATGCGGCGGGATAAATAACCGCCATTTTTCCGATTCCGGAAATATAATCCTGTATCGATAGTCGGATTGCTTTCATCAAGCCCCTTGTACCATATCGCGCCATACCACGCAATACTGATGGGATTTGGTGCGTGAAGAGTAAGAACGGCAGAGTTGCAGGCTACAGGTTGATACTCAGGCCGCCGTGGGGCGTAACCCAATTATGTTTACCGAGCTCTGAACCCCGAACTCCGAACCCCGCCAAACGGGCATTTCAAATCCGTTAGGCTGGATATCATGGTGATGCGTACTACTAGAACCGCTGCCGGTTCAAGCCCATGCTTAAAGCATATAGACAAACCGACCATCGTCATTGCGGCCGTCATTCCTCGATCGTTACCTTCGGCTCCGATTGCATTTTCGTGCCGGTACGTTCCATCGATTCGCCGGCGTCCTCCAATGCCTCACCCGTCCGCTCGATCGCCCGGCCGGTAACCTCTTTTGCCGCCTCACCGGTAGCTCGGGCCGCTTCCATTGTTCGATCGGCCGCCCGGTCCAACGCGGCTCCGCTACGCTCCGCGACTCCGGGCGTTTCATCCGATTCCGATTGTTGGCGGCAACCTGACGCCGCAACGACGCCCAAAATAGCCGCGACACCAAGGTATTTGACGATTTGCTTGTTCATAACTATTTACTCCTTTAACCTGTCCCTGTGTTTTTTCCGTGATACTTAGAAAGGCCGTCCTAAGGCCAATTCCAATTGGTAGCCCGAGAGATCCATGTGGATGCGGTCGGGTCCGGCGGACAAACGGTACTTGTTCACCCATTCATAGCCGCCGGCCGCCGTCAGGTTCCAACGCTCGGACAAGGCAACCCGCGCCCCGACCTGCACGCCCGCTCCCAACCGCCAGGCCTGGCGGTCCGAATGGTCGCTCCACGAGGCGATCACATCGCCGTTGGAGCGGCGGAACGTTTCATGGCGGCGCAGGGTCACATCGAGCAGGTTCATGGTGACCGCCGGTTGGACGAGCAA
>PWZG01000128.1 GCA_003567575.1 PVC group bacterium
ATCGAGTTGGGCCTGCTCGGCGATCGGGCCGCCGTTGTAGATGGTCCCATTCAGTACCGCGCTGATCGACAGCACGTCCGACGCCCCGGCGGCATTATCGACCGAGGGCTCCGCGGCCAAGACCCGGTGCGGGATCATCACCGATACCGCAAGCACAAGCGCCATGAGGATCGGTTCCATGCCCTTTACTCGATGGGTCCGCGGGGTGTGCGCGGAAGTCGAAGGACTTGCCTTTTTGTGGGTTCGTATCATTATCCGTGTTGTCATGGTGGTGATTCCTTTGGTTACGTTGGTTTGACCTTGCCGACCTGCATCGTCGTAGCCAGTCCGTCGCCTTGCGATGCTGGTTGTCTATACTCCCGCGACGGAGTGCGACATGGCTTAGTATTTCTATACCCATTAAGGAAAGTATAGCCGGATCGGGCGCGGTTCGCTATGGGGTGTAACCCTACCGTGAGTTCAAAACGGCTGGTGAGCGGTCAGCGGCTTAACTCTTGGATTCGTTATGGATAGGGCGGGCAAGCTTTTCGGGTAAAATGACGTCGAGCCGGTTCTTATCGTCGGGGTAGAGCGAAATCAGGCGTTTACCGGCATGCATGTACAAATCCTGCTTCAGATACATGCCGGCCTTGTAACGCGGCGTATCCATGCCCCAGTATTCGATATAGACGTCGTATTCGGGTAGATAAAAGTCCGGACGGATTTGGAACCCTTCGATGATGCGCAACCTGGCGTCGTACCGGTAGTTGATGTGGTGTGCCGTCAACCATTCGGCGATACGCCGCTCGCCGTCGGACTGCACAAGCGTGCCGTCAAGGGTACGGATATGCTTCTTGTCTTCGACCCTGGTTTCGAAATTGCGACGTTCGGTGGCGGTGGCATCGAAGCATACGTCACAGAGGGTGCGTTCAAAAAACCGCTGGCTACGCGCGTATTCGTCGGGGTCGACCGGCCGGCCGCAACGGCGGCAGGCACGAACGGTTTGTTTGGCAGCGATTTCGAGGGCAGTCTTGATGCGCAGCCCGGCGGCGGTCACGGTACGCTTGACATAATCCTTCTCGTCCGGATTACGGAGCATGTCGCGCAACGCGGGTAGCGCGGCTTCCGAATCGGTTCCATGTGCGCCAAGCGCCTTGGCGGCATACTGCCGGACTTGAGGATGTTCGTCCGCCAACATTGGAAGCAGTCTTTCCACGGCCCGTCTGGAATCCACGACACCCGCCAGCTTTCCCAGCGCCGAAGCCGCAATGCGGCGTACGCGCGCTGAGGGAGAATGGGTTAGTTCAATCAATTCCTCCAATGCATTCGCATCGGCGCTTTCGCCCAGTGCCCGGGCGCGCGAGGCGATTGTCTTTTCCGTGGCAAAGAGCATCGTTGTGTTCCTTTGGCGGCGTGGATGACTTATTCCGTCCTTCGGACTCCATGACGTCGGTTCCGGGCGACGACAAGCAGACATGATAATTTCGAACCTGAGACCAATATATTCTTATGTGTGGTCTTGTCAACCTCGCGACCATAGTAAGTCCAACGGACGCCACGACGGTCGCCTTTTGCATGCAGGCATAAATGTATTGCCCAAACCTGAATGTCAAGTGTCATTTTTCGTATCGACACTCATCTTTTTAGCTTGCGCAGGCGCTGGATGGTCAGCGCGACCGGCGACGGCTTCTCCTCGCCCGGACGGCAGGCCATTATCGGCAGCGCATGGGTTTCATGAAGCGCGTAACACGCGGTCGGGTAATTTACGCCGGCGATTTCGGCGATCAGCCGCGTGCCCCTGTCTATCAGCTTTTTGTTCGTGGTATCCACATGAGCCATCCAGTTGCTTTTCAAGCGCCCCATCCGTCCCATCGTCGCCGTAGAAACAAGATTGAACACCAGTTTTGCAGCCAAATGGTCCCAAAGCTTTAGCGGCGTTTGCGGAAGCGAACAGGCAATGTGGAGCGCGGGGATATTCGGATCGGAAAGTTGCGGAGCGCCCGGGCCTATGGCGATGGCGATCCGTTGGCCAAAAGACGCAGATAATGTCTCGAATGCGTCGAACCATCCGGTTGCGGATTGAGCTTCAGCCTCGCCGAGAATCACCGCAATCGCGACGGATTCCGGCGTATCATAGCGTGAAGAATCATCCTCGTTACCGATAAGAAACTTCATCATTTCCCTGTTGTCGAGTCTGGGTGGATTGGCGCGCGCTCCGGCAGGACCGTCCAACGCTTCATACAGAGCGCGATCCCAACCGAGCCCGCGCGGTTCACGCGCCAGCATACGGCGCCAGGCAGCCGGCGTCGGCAACAAGGGGTTCTTAACGAAGGCCCACGACGGATTCGACACACGATCGTCGCATTTTCGAAAGGGCGGCAACATGAAGGTCGGCCCCCGTTCAGTGGTATCGGTAAATATGTCCAACAGGGCATCCACGGCAACATAGGTCACCCTGCCATGCGCGGCGTAGACGTTCTGCTCAAGCGTGATCCAGTCGGTCAAAAAGCGTATCGCGCACGGGCGCGCCAAATCGGCGAGCAACCGTTCAAACCGCCGAACATATTCCGAGGGCGACAACACGACGTTGGAAATATTCCAATCCGTCAGCGGACAGATTGTTGCGAATGCACTCGCTAACGCCTGTTCGACAGCCGCGCCGATCACCAGTAATTCCGTGGTGGTAGCCTGCATTCGCGTTGATCCGGCCACCGCCATCGGGCCTGAACTCAAGTCGAGTTTGATGAGGCCGCTTTGCGCGATGACGTCGCGTGAACGCTTTACATGGCGGACAAGGATATCGGATGGATTATTGAATGCAAAACAGGTTGCCGCTCCGCGTTCGTGCGCCTCGAGAATGCTGCCTATCACGGACGAGGTTTCTCCGCCCTCGCTGATCGCGACCACCGCGTCGCCAGACCCAAGGCCGGCGTCGCGGACCTGCTGACGTCCAAAAGATGCGTAGTCTTCAAATAGTTCCACGGAACGGATCAGGGCATAATCGCCGCCGGTCATGATGCTCAACACCCGGTCTGCCATCTCATCACATCGCTCTTTCAATTCAAGTCGGCAGTCTCCGAGATCATGCCAGAAATGCCGCCATGCAGTCTCCAGCAGAATGCTCAATCTGCCTGTTGCCCCGCATCCCGAAAAGCAGATGCGGCCTCCTTCGCGCAGCGTCCTCGCAAGCATGGCAACCAGGGCCTTGAATTCGCCGCTGTCGAGAACCCGCTGTGCCGCGGCAACGACATCCTGATCCACGTTCATCAGCATCCGGAGACCGGCCGCCAGATCACGCTGGAGCGTTTCCGCCAATCCTCGTGTTTTCGGGTGCGACTGTTCGGTCGGCAGCATACCGAGATGAAATTGCTTTTCGTGTTGCAGAAAATGTTCCGCCGCTTCTTGCCATTGTTTCACGGATAGCCTCCCTCATCGCTTCACGAGATTCTTGAATATCCAGATGTCTGAGAGAACCGGGTGTCGGGTGTCGGGTGTACCTCTGGGTTGCGGGCAAAGCCCCGCCTTATTATGTTGCAATCGTGAGATTGTGCCATGGACCGCGCGAAGAAGCAAGAGCAAGAATTAGGGCAGAATAATTGGGAAGGGAAAATGTCGGCAGAATGATTCAAGCGATGAAAAATTCAAACGAGCAATGGGTTTTTGAAGCGTTAAATCCGTTCTTTCTTCCTCGAAGAACCTGATGAGCCGTTGAGGACAACGGGAAACCGAACCGAGGACAATTTGAGTCCGCAATTCCGGGAGTGCGGTCGGGACTTGAACTTTTCTGCCGGATACTGCATTATTCGCCCGAAGAGGAGCGGGCTGCCTGTAGCTATAAGGCGCGCGGTGCGGGCAGATCGAAGCCGACGGTTCGCCTGGTCGCAAACGCAGATGTTCCGGGATGGGATCATATTCATGGATAACGGCCAATCAGCGGTAAGTTCAGCGTTGGAAACTTTGTGCTCGACGCATGGTGGCCGGATATTTGTTCAGCACGGCCAGGATTTACGACAACCGCAATATCCTCCCCGTGTCTACTGGTTGATTTTCGATCATCCGCTGCATTCGGACGTCAATGTCATTCGTAATGCCGCCCGGATCGAAGGTAGTTGGGGTATGACGCCGCGTCTGCGAGCGAACCCGCGTTACCGGCGAACGATTGATTCATTGTCGTTCACCTATATTTTGAAAGGGCACGGTTACTTTCTCGATGTCTCCGGGCGGCATAAAGTCAAGGCCGGTGACCTATTGACGCTTTTCCCCGGCATCGCACATGTTTACGGGCCGGAATCCGATTCGCGATGGGACGAAATCAGCGTTTTCTTCGGCGGCCCCGTTTTCGCTGCCTGGCGCCGGCCGGATTTACTGGATCCCGCGCATCCCGTCCGGCGTCTGGAACCTGTCGCATACTGGATTGAACGGATTCACGAAACCCTTTTACCACTGGCGCGCGGCGGCGGCGAACAGTCGCCGCGGGACTGGGGCCGTTTGGTAGCGCTGATCGCGGAGATGGCAACGGCCTGGCAGGGAACCGTTTCCGATCCCGATGCCGCCTGGCTTGAAGCGGCCAGGGAGATCTTGCGCAAAGCGCCTTTCGGCACACCACTCGACCTGGCGGCAATCGCAAACGATATGGGTATGGGCGAACGTAGTTTCCGCCGCCGTTTCAAGGCGCTCAGCGGTATGGCGCCCTCTCGCTATCGGATGCGCTGCCGTGTCGACGACGCCTGCCGGCGGTTACTGGAGTCGAACGATAAAATTGCAACCATCGCCTCGGAAACGGGATTCGCCAACGAATACCATTTTTCGCGTCGCTTCAAGCAGTTGACTGGCACGACGCCGCGGGCCTACCGCGAGTCGCATCGTCATCGTTAACGCGGGCCGTCACTGCCGAACGGGTACGGTTCCGGTTCGGGGTTATGTTTTTTCAAATGATCCAGCAGCGGTGTAAACACATCCCAGGCGGCAGCCAGCTCGTCTTTGCGAATAAACAGGCTTTTATCGCCATGAATCACGTCCAGTAACAAACGCTCATAAGCTTCAGGAATGGTTTGCGGGAAGGCTTCACCGTAAACCAGTTGCAAATCCGTGGGCACCGTACGCTGCGTCATACCCGGTTCCTTGGTCACCACCCGCAACCGGATCGCTTCGTTGGGTTGCACGCGTATGATCAGGCAATTGGCGGGTCCGCACGATCCCTCCCGATCGCACCAGGGTGTGGCCGGTTCCCGGAAAACAATCCGGATTTCGGTACGGTCCGCATCCATGGCTTTGCCGGCATTAATAACGAACGGCACGCCATGCCAACGCGGATGGTTGAGCGTCAACGCCACGCGGGCATACGTCGGCGTGGTCGAACCTGCCGGCACACCGTCCTCATCCCGGTATCCCCGCCGCGGTAAGCCCGCCTGTTCGCCGGCCGTATACTGGCCCAGGCGCACACTGTCGGGCGTCGCCGGATTTACGGCACGCAACAAACTGACTTTGGCATCCCGAATCCGGTCCGGTGTGCGACCGGCGGGTTGTTCCATGCCGATCAACGCAACAATTTGCAGCAGATGATTCTGTACGACATCCCGGATGATCCCGTAGCGGTCGAAATACGAGGCGCGGTTCTTGACACCGTATGTTTCGCGCCAATCGATGTCGATCCGTTCAATCGTATCACGATTCCACAATGGTTCGAACACGCTGTTGGCAAAGCGCAGAACCAAAAGGTTCTGTACGATTTCCTTGCCGAGATAATGATCGATACGATACGTATCCGTTTCCCTGAACACCGTGGCCAACTCGGACACCAGACGGTCCGACGACCGGCGATCGTGACCGAACGGTTTTTCGATGACGGCACGCATCCAAAAAGGCGAATCTCCGCATTGCGTCATGCCGCTGTCACCCAAGGCTCTGGCGCATTGCAAGAACACCGAGGGCGGGATCGCGAGATAGTAAAGGATATTGGGATGTTCGCCGGGAAACATCCGGCGCAGCGCGCGATATAACTCGAGATAATCTGCCGCTTCATCGTACTGGCCTTGTGTATACCGGCAATGTTCCAGGAATTTTCGCTTGCGGCTTTCGCAATCCGATGCCGGGGTATAGCGGCAGGCCAGTGAACCGGCCAGACTCTCACGAAACGTATCGTCATCCATGGCGCTGCGGGCAAATCCGTACACGGCGAATTCAGAGGGCAATAAATCGCGGGCAAACAACGAGAACAATGCCGGCATAATCTTACGCTGCGCCAAGTCACCGGACGCGCCGATCACGACGATGGCCAGCGGACTTTCACTACTGTTCATGATGGTTCTCTCGTTTACGGGATAACGTCAGGGGGTACGTCGGGGATGACAATGGTTACGCCGACCGGCAACACATCCGGATTGGGTAGCCGTGCGCGATTGGCATCGTAAATCCGGCGCCACTGGTAGCGGTCACCGTAAAAACGCCGTGCCAGCGCTGAAAGTGTGTCGCGTTCCTGAATAATGTACTTGATATCCCGCGCCGCCACCGTTGCCGGGGCGTCAGGGAGCGCAGTTTCCGGTTCGGCATCCCTGGACGCCACATATTCGGAGGCCGGCGTATCCGGTTCCCGCACAACCGGTGGAAGCGGCGGCGGCACGTCCGGCTGTGCCGGCATCTCGGGAACAGGGATCGCTGTTTCCGGCGCTTCCTCTACACGTTTGGCTGCAAGTTGTTCTTCAATTTCCGCGATTTTGGCACGGCATTCCTCCAGTTGCGTAACCAAGCGCTGGTTCGCAGTCCGTAATTCCTGTTTTTCCACTGTCAATTTATCGATTTCATGCAACAACGTTTCCGCATCCCGCCCGTACTGAGCAACCAGTGACTGGCGCGCGTTCTCGATGCGATTCTCGATAAAATTTCTTTTTTCGGTTTGCGGCCGCAATTCCAGATAACGTTGATAATGGTATAAAGCCCGCACGTAATCGCCTTGCGGAACATCATAAAGAAAAGCGACGGCCAGGTGCATGCGCGCCATGTCCGGCCGCTCGGTCAGGATCTCGTTGTATTTGGCGATCGCGCCGTCAATATCGCCGGCCCGTTCCAGCGCGGCGGCACGCGCCGCCGACGGATCGGATAATTCATGGTCGTCGAGTTCGTACACGTTGGGCCGGCATCCGGCAACTGCTCCCACCGCCAACAGCAACAGCAACACCCGAAATCCCGGCAACCACAACCAGGATCGCGGCAATGATGTAAGGCAACCACTTTTCATTTCAATCCTTCTGTCAAACCGGAATATATACTCAAGTCCAATAAAACGGTTACCGGTACACCCTGGCCAATAACTCCGTCTTACCGTTGGTTTCGCCGCTCTTGATGATCGTCGTACGCCGCGACTGCAATTTGCCCGCGACACGGCGTCTGCTGACCCGGCTGATATCTTCCGGCGCGCGCATAGTCAGCGCCAACCGTTTGTCCTGAAGCGCAGGCCATTCGTCGCATTGCATATCCAGCGTGCCCGCGGCGATCAGACGCGGTTCCTTCCTGGCCGCCGCCGTGGCGGTCCGTGACAGGGCGTCAAAAGGCGCCCGCCACAAAAGTGACGTCACGGGATTTTCGGCAAAACCACCGATCTGCGTGCCCGCCATCGTCCAGACAGCGTTTCCGAGGCGGGCCACGGCCTCGGACCATTGTGTATCGCTCAAGGCTTCGCTTACCTCGACGCGCACTCCGAACGGACCTTCGACGGCTTCCTTGAACAAGGCGCGTTGTGTCCATGATTCAGGGTCCGGCCGGTACACACCGTCGCGCAGGATCATAACGCCGGCAGCCGTCTTATGGGCAATAGCCATGCGCGGCCAGACCAGAGAAACGTGCAGCATGTGCCGTGTCTCGCCGGAACCGTCCCGACCCCTTCGAGGGATCTGTACGTTGTCCAATAAAAGTTCCAAAATGCGCCGTTTGATCATGATTCCTCCCCCAGACAAGTTTCGCGATGAAATCGCTTATCCACCGCACGGCAGGTCTGCCTTAGAGAATAACGCCGCAAGCATAACATATACAAAGCGGCTGTCAAATCCCCCATATTTTTGGCTTGCATCCATTTTTTTTTCCGGCATACTGCGTAAATGCATCGTTTCCACACAATGATATGGCCTTCGCCGAAAGGAAAGAGAGAACGGTTATGAGCGATTATGTGAAAATTTTTCTTGATGAATCCGAGATGCCGCGGCAATGGTACAACATCCAGGCCGATCTGCCGACACCGCTGCCGCCGCCGGTTGACAAGCAAGGGAATCCGATCGGGCCGGACGCGTTGGCGCCGGTGTTCCCGATGAACCTGATCGAGCAGGAAGTCAGTACGGAACGCTGGATCGATATTCCCGAGCCAATCATGGAGGCGCTGACGTTGTGGCGTCCCAGTCCGCTCTGTCGCGCGCGCCAACTTGAAAAGAAACTCGATACGCCGGCGATCATTCTTTACAAAAACGAGGGCGTTTCTCCGCCCGGCAGCCACAAACCCAACACCGCGGTGGCCCAGGCGTATTACAACCGCGAATTCGGGATTAAACGGCTGGTAACGGAAACCGGCGCCGGTCAATGGGGCAGCGCGTTGGCCATGGGTTGCCGGATTATGGGATTGGAATGCAAAGTGTACATGGTGCGTATCAGTTTCGATCAGAAACCGTTCCGCAAAATCATGATGCAGGTCTGGGGCGCGGAATGCGTTCCCAGTCCCAGTGAAAACACCCGTACCGGCCGGGCGATTCTGGCTGAAACGCCGGATACGCCGGGCAGTCTGGGCATCGCCATCAGTGAAGCCATCGAGGAAGCGGTAACGGACGACAAGACACGCTATGCGCTGGGCAGCGTGTTGAACCACGTATTGCTGCACCAATCGATTATTGGTCTGGAAGCGCAGAAACAGTTGGAAAAAATCAATCTGTATCCGGATGTGGTCATCGGATGCGCGGGCGGCGGCTCGAACTTCGCCGGCCTGGCATTCCCGTTTGTGCGCGACAAAATTCACGGACGCGACGTGCGCATTCTGGCGGTTGAACCGACCGCCTGCCCCACCCTGACCCGGGCGCCGTATGCCTATGATTCGGGCGATGTGGCGATGATGACACCGTTGCTGGCAATGTATACGCTGGGTCATGGCTTCGTGCCGGCGCCGGTACACGCGGGCGGGTTACGCTACCACGGCATGGCGCCGTTGGTAAGTCACGTACAGCGCGAAGGTTTGAGCGAAGCGCTGGCATTGGATCAGGTCGAATGTTATCAGGCCGCCATGCAATGGGCGCATACGGAAGGATTCATTCCCGCTCCGGAAACCTCGCATGCCATCGCCGCGGTCATCCGCGAAGCCAACCAAGCGCGTGAAGAAGGCAAACAACGCGTTATCCTCTTCAACTGGTCCGGCCACGGGCTGATGGATTTATCCGGGTATGACAACTTTCTCAACGGCCATTTGACCGATTACCATCTGCCCGATGATGAGTTACAACGTTCCACCGCCGTGCTTGACAACCTGCCGAAACCGCCGCCACGCGGTTAAGGAATACAGCAAGGGTTCACGGTTCAGAGTTCACGGTTCACGGTTGCAGAAAAGACAATGAGGTAAGATAGCCGGTTTAGTCCAATATCTGCTTGAATTCGAGAAGAAAAGGAAAGCATCCAAGAAGTCTGAAAGAACCCCTGAACCGTGAACCATGAACCGTGAACCGTGAACGGTTACAGAAACACAAAAGCATTCAAACGCAGACCGTAAGAGACAGGTTTATGCAGCAACAATATCCATTTGCGGAAATTGAACCGCGCTGGCGCCGGTATTGGGAGGAGGAAGGTCTTTTCCATACCGATACCGACGCGGCCGGGAACAAGTATTATTGCTTAATGATGTTTCCGTACCCGTCGGCGGCGCTGCATGTCGGTCACGGCCGCAATTACATCATCGGCGATGCCGTGGCGCGTTACAAGAAAATGCGCGGTTACAACGTTCTGGCGCCGATGGGCTGGGATGCCTTCGGGTTACCGGCGGAAAACGCGGCCATCAAAACCGGCATCCATCCCCGCGAAAGTACCATGCGGAATATCGCCACGATGAAACGCCAGTTGCGGGCGTGGGGGGCGTGTTACGATTGGGACCGCGAAATCGCATCCTGTCATCCGGGTTACTATCGCTGGACCCAGTGGCTGTTCCTTAAGCTCTACGAAAAAGGGTTGGCCTACAAGGCCGCCGCGCCGGTGAACTGGTGTTCGTCATGTCGTACCGTACTGGCCAACGAACAGGTTGTCGAAGGACGCTGTGAACGCTGCGAAGCGAGCGTCGAAGAAAAACGCATGGAACAATGGTTCTTTCGGATCACGGCTTATGCGCAACGATTAATCGACGATTTGGAACGGCTTGATGGCTGGCCCGAACGGGTTAAAACTATGCAACGCAACTGGATCGGCCGCAGCGAAGGCACCGTTCTCGAATTCGATCTGACGCCCCGCGCTGACAACACGCCGGATCCGATGACATCCGTCAAATGTTATACGACCCGTGTCGACACCATTTACGGCTGCACCTATATGGCGATGGCGCCGGAACATCCGGCGTTGCCGGATTTGGTACGCGGGTTAGCAACCGAAAAGGAAGTCACGGAATACAGCCGGCAGTCGGCGCGGCGCGCCACGCGTGATCGCATGGCTGACGAACAACAAAAAACCGGCGTCTTTTCCGGTCGGTACGTGGTCAACCCGTATAATCAGGAACGGATACCGCTCTGGGTGGCGGATTACGTACTGATGGATTACGGAACCGGCGCCGTGATGGCGGTACCGGCCCATGATACGCGTGACTGGGCTTTCGCCAAACGTTACGATTTAGCGATCCGCATCTCAATCCAGAATACGGAGCAATCGCTCGACTTGACCACGATGACCGCTGCCTATACCGACGACGGGATCACCGCCGACTCCGGTCCGTTCAGCGGTCTGCCCAATCGTGATGCCATCGCCCGCATGACGGACTTCGCCAAGGAACAGGGATTCGGCGGCCCGATGGTGCATTACCGGTTACGCGACTGGCTCATCAGCCGGCAACGATACTGGGGCGCACCGATACCGATCATCTATTGCGATGATTGCGGCAGCGTTCCCGTCCCCGAAAACGAGCTGCCGGTAAGGCTGCCCGACAATGTCGAATTCCGGCCAACGGGCGAGTCGCCGCTGACCGCCAGTCCGGCGTTCATGCAAACGCCGTGTCCTGCCTGCGGCAAACCGGCGCGTCGCGAAAGCGATACGATGGATACTTTCGTGGATTCAAGCTGGTATTTCCTGCGCTACCTTTCGCCGCGTGACGAGCAGCAGGCCGTCGATACCGCGGCCTGTAACCGCTGGCTGCCGGTCGACCAGTATATCGGCGGCATCGAACACGCAATTTTACACCTGCTTTACGCGCGCTTCTTTACCAAGGCGTTACACGACATGAAGCTAATCGGTTTCGACGAACCGTTCGCGCATCTGTTCACTCAGGGTATGATTTGTAAACGCAGCGAAAAGAACGGACAACTGTACAAGATGTCGAAATCCAAGGGCAACGTGGTCAGTCCCGACGCGCTGATCGCCGAATACGGCGCCGACACCGTCCGTTTGTACACTTTATTCATCGGTCCGCCGGAACGCGATGCGGAATGGAACGATCAGGGAATCGAGGGTGCGTCGCGCTATCTGCGCCGCCTGTGGCGCAGGGTTTACGAAACACGCGATTCCTTGCGCGCCGTTGCCGGTCAACCCCTGCCCGACCCCGGCGAATATACACCGGCGGAACGCGAACTGCGCCGCAAGACGCATGCCACCATTCAACATGTAACCCAAAGTATGGACGGCGCCTTCCATTTCAACGCGGCCATAGCGCAGATCATGGAATTGATGAATATTCTGGACACCCATGATCTGGGCGCATCGGCGAAGGAAACCACGCGCCGTATCGGTCGCGAAGCGCTGGAAACAATGATTCTGCTGTTGTCTCCGTTCGCCCCCCATATCGCGGAAGAACTATGGGTGGAACTCGGGAACCCGCCCGGGATACTGAAGGTGTCGTGGCCAGAGGTAGATCCGGCCGCGTTGATACAGGACGAAACGGATATCGTGATCCAAATTAACGGGAAAACACGGGGCCGGGGCCGACTGACCGCCGGCCTCAAGGATGAGGATGTGCAGCGCGCGGTACTGGAATGGGATCTGGTCAAAAAACACACCGCCGGCAAAACGGTTCGTCGTGTGATCGTCATCCCCGACAAACTGGTCAATATCGTTTGTTAGCGACTTATCCCGGCATGTTTGCACAAAAAAACAAGAAGATTTATGCGGAGCTTATGGATGGTATCAGGCAAGAGGTCGGAGGTCAGAGGTCAGCAAAGAAAAAATCTGACCTCTGACTTCTGACTTCTGACCTCTGGGTTGCGGGCGAAGCCCGCGTTGGCATGTTGCGCGATGTATACAAAAGCTGGTTCGATTTGACGCTTGACGAACGCCGGGCGCTGGCCTTCGTGCTGGCCTTGTTGCTGGTGGGTCTGATCGCGCGCACCATCATTTACCGCAATCAACAACCCGATCCGTTATCGTCAACCGGCGCAGGCGAATCGATAAAAAGGCCGTAAGTGTTGTGTACATCAATTGCGATGAATTAACACCGACAAGCCTGTCATCCCTCGACAAACTCGGGATGAAACATGGTTGTTTATGGCTATTTGCAGGACAGCACAATAGAAGAACGTGGCGGACATTATCAGGATCGATCTCGAATGAAAATACTGGTCATCAACAGCGGCAGTTCATCGCTTAAATATCAATTGTTCGACATGGCGGACGGAACCGTGTTGGCGCGCGGCGTCATGGAACGCATCGGAGAATCCGGCAGTGTACCCGACCATACGGCGGCGCTGACGGCGGTTGTCGAACGGTTACGCCACGGCGACAATGCCGGCGCATGCGCGGTGGACATCGGCGACCTGGCGGCCATCGGCCATCGCGTGGTTCATGGCGGCGAACATTTCGTGCATGCGACGGTGATCGACGATACCGTGGAAACCGCGATCGAATCACTGACACCGCTGGCGCCGCTGCATAATCCGCCAAACCTGGCCGGCATACGCGGCGCGCGACATGCCTTCCCCGGCATCCCCCATGTGGCGGTTTTCGACACGGCCTTTCACCAGACCATGCCGCCACGGGCGTTTCTATACGGGTTACCGTACGAATATTACGAACGGTACGGAGTGCGCCGCTACGGTTTTCACGGCACCAGTCACGCCTACGTGGCGCGGGCGGCGGCGCGCTGGCTCGATCGTCCCTACAACCGATTCAACGCCATTACCTGCCACTTGGGGAACGGCTGCTCGATGGCTGCCGTACGTCATGGACAATCGGTCGACACATCGATGGGCTTGACACCGCTCGAAGGCCTGATGATGGGTACGCGTAGCGGCGATATCGATCCGGCACTGTGTTTTTTTCTGCCGAACGCAGCCGGCATCCCAATTTCCGACATGGAAAACATGCTCAACAAACAAAGCGGACTACTGGGCGTGTCGGGCGTCAGCAACGATTTTCGAGCATTACGCCAAGCGGCCGACGACGGGAATGCGCGCGCCCGGCTGGCGATGGATATGTTCGCCTACCGCATCCGGAAATATCTCGGCGCCTACCTGGCCGTGTTGGATGGATGTGACGCCGTGGTCTTCACCGGCGGCATTGGAGAGCACCAGGCGGATATCCGAACCGCGATCTGTGGCGGTCTGTCGCACCTGGGTATTGTACTGGATATCGACCGCAATGCCGGCGCCGGCGGCCAGGCGGCGTGCGTGAGCCGGCCGGAAAGCCCGGTGGCGGTGGTCGTCATGCCGACAGACGAAGAGCTTGAGATCGCACAACAAACGCTGGCGGTTGTCAATAGGCCGGAACAGTAAAACCTGATCGTTCCCTTCGGGTCGCGCGCGACAGTCCGGCCGGCTTGCCATCGACGGAATTTTATGTTCTTATATCGCTTTGTATTTTTATAAGAAAAGGAGTAAACCATGAAAGCACCTCAGTTATCGGATCGTCTGCGCGGCAAGAAACTGCCGCATATCGGACTTTTGACGCGTGAAGAACTCGACGAAATCATGACGCTTGGCGCCTGGTTCCGCGAGCATCCCGAAGACCGCACGTATGTGAATCTGCTGGCCGGCCGGTTACAAGCCTTATTGTTCGTCTACGAATCGACGCGTACCCGCATGGGGTTTACCGCCGCCATGACCCAACTGGGCGGCGAGACGGCGTATCTGTCCGCTAAAGACACGCAAATGGGGCGCGGCGAATCCATGGCCGATACGGCGCGCGCGTTAAACGAGTTCATCGACGTTTTCGCGGGCCGTCTCTGGTCGCAGGACGATATGGATACCTGCGCCCGCGAAATGACGGTGCCGGTATTCAATGCATGTACGCCACACGATCATTCAACCCACGTCATCGGCGAATTGATGGCCGTCAAACAGATGAAGCAGCGGCTCGACGGCTTGAATCTGGTCTACACCGGCATGGCGCGCGGTATCCTGCATTCGATGATCCGGGTTTGTCCGGTCCTGAACATCAATCTGGTCCTGGCGATTCCCGAATCGTACGCCCGCACCGTCGATAAGACAATCCTGGCGGAAGGTAAAGCGCGTGCCGCGGCGGCAGGTGTGCGTCTGGAAATCGTGACCAACCTTAAAGAAGCGGTGGTCGATGCCGATTACATCCAGGCCAGTACGCTCGTCCGCAGTATGCTGGCGGGCGAAATGTCGCCCGAAGAACAGGAAATCGAAATTCCGCACTGGACCGTAACCGATGAGGTGCTGGCCTGCGCCAAACCTGATGTCCTGTACAGTCACAGTGGACCGGCGCACCGCGACGTGTGCGCCACCGGCGCTGTCATGGACGGCCCGAAATCGATGATCCCGATAGAAGCCAAGAACGCGTTTTTTGCCAAGAAAGCGCTGTATGCGCTGATCGTTAAATGACCCTGACCGGTTGACAATGCAGCTCGCTTTGTAATAAAATAGCTGCATATTAGTCATCACCTAGGCGAGATCGCACCGGAGCTAGGCGAGATCGCAACCGGAGGGACAATGAAAGCATCGAGCAGACATAATTTATGGCGGTGGTTACTTACCGCGATATTCACAGCCAATGTATTATGGTTAGCGCCATTGATTGCGCAAGCCGACGAAGACGCGGACGACGAAGGGGATCACCACGAACTCGTCGCTGAAGGCAACGGGTTCGCCGATGAAGTTGACGACGACAAAACGGACGAGACATTGGAAACAGAAAGTCGGCCGGCGCCCGAGAAATTCCCGTCGGTAACGCTGGTGTCCGATTCGGTTCCGCGATATGGCGCTGTGAGGCTTGATCCCTGGGGCGAGAATGTCCTGTATTTTCTGTTCGACGGGAACCGCGAAAGAGGATACAACCGCATGTATGTGTGGGTTCCCGAGGGTCGCCAGCACGCGAGGCCGACGGCTCTGAATGTCGGACCCGACCACACCTTCCCGACGATTTCATGGCGGACGGAAAAGAACGATGAAGTCGTGGAAACCGCGTATACCTTCTATTCCAGACGCTCGGTCGGCACACACGGCGGACGCAGCGCCAGAACATCCATCGACTATGAAACGGGGAAAACCGTTACCCGATCAGCGCAAAGCAGCCGACCGTATACCAATATATCGCTTCGCTACAATCTGGTTTATTCGCGCGACCGATCGCCCCGGGGTGGCGACAATCATTTACGCGTGAGTATTCCCGCGCCGGGGAGCGCCAGTTCCGGCAGTAGCATCAGTACTTCCACCAATTTCGCAGCCATTACCCCGCAGGCAGTCTGGAATAACATTCACTTTCGCTGGAGCATAGACCGGCAACACGACGCCGACCATGACAATGCGCGATTGCGGATAAGCGGCCGGGCGCAACACGGGTCAGGAAGCAACCGGCGTCAGGTTACGTTCGATACGATACCAAAAGGTTTTTTCGATCTTAACATTCGAGTTTCGCCCTACATGAAAGATCCGGTATTCACGAAAACGATTCCTGTGATTGATCTGATACGCGACGGCATTATGGTCGAGGTACCGTTCGGATGGTATACGGCCGCGTACGACACCGAAACCCATCCCTGGATTGGCGGTCGCAAAATCTCGCAAGGCACGCGCTTGATGGCCCTGGGAAGACGGCAACCGGCATCAACATCCAGGGTTTCACAGGACCGCAGTCCGGCATCCCAATTGCGTGGACCGCCGCCATCGCAATTACGCGGCGGTCCAGGCAACTAGTATGGTGTACGGCAAATAGCCAGAAACAACCATGTGTCATCCCGTGCGAAGTCGAGGGATCTCGTGCTCAACAGACAGGCACAGATCCCTCGATAAGCTCGGGATGACAGGCTTTTTGGAGTTAATTAATCGCAATTGACTTACACCACACTAGCCAACCGGATTCACTAGCATCCCAGCGGTAAGTTGATCAATTCTACATGATTCAATTTGATACCGCGACAATAACTGCAACAAATCGCCTGATCGCCCTCGGTTTCCATGCGTACATTATTAAAGGTAACATCTTCGATCAGGGTATTGGAGTTGCCTTGAATCAGACAGGGCCGATGGCTGCGCAAGCGCATGTCGGAAAACGAGATACCGGCAACACGCGCAAGCTTGATGCCTGGTTCGACGGCAATACGAATGGGGTGATTACGGCAATGGATCACCATATTGGAAAAAACCATATCGCTTACATCGGCCGTTCCGTTGCCATCATGGGATTTCATGTAGCGATGCGGGAAATCGAAATTAATTCCGTTGCCGCGGCAATCCAACACCAGATTTGAAAACACGCAATTACGTGTAATATAATCGCGTGGACAACTGATCCGGATACATTGGCAGGTGCTTTCGAGGACACAGTTCGTCACCGTAATATTCTCGCAAATGGCGGGTGAATCGTGAACCCGCTGGATCGCCCGCACGACGATGCTGTCGTCTTCGCTTTGGATAAAACAATCGCTTACGATCACATTGCGGCAGGCATCGATGTCGATACCATCGTTATTCAGCATGCGTCGGTCGCCGCGAATCCGGATACGATGGATGCCAACGCGCTCGCACATCATCAACCAGAATGTCCAACAGGGGGAATCGACAAACGAGGCATCCTCGATACGGACATCCGTGCATTTATGAAACATCAACAGCCGTGGCCGACGGACCGGTTTCCCGCTTGCAAACTTGCCGCTGGAATTCAATCCGGCCGAAGCATCGTAAAACGCGGGACCGGAAGCATTGATTTCTCCCGGTCCGGTGATGGCGATATGCCGCGCATGCCGGGCGCCGATCAGGTAGTCAGCGGTTTTTTCATTTGCGTATTCGTCGCGAAATCCCTCGGACACCAACCGCTGATAATGGTCGGGATTCGGACTACCGATGATTACGCAACCCGCCGATACGAACAATTCCACAAAATCCTTCAATTCGATGGAACCCGTCAGATACTTTCCGGGTCCGCAATACACGCGACCGCCGCCGGCGGCATGACAAGCGTCGATGGCGGATTGCAGAGCTTGCGTGTCGAGCGTTTTACCGTCGGCCTTGGCGCCGAAATCCTTGATGTCAAATAATGCTGTCATAATCGATATCCAAAATACGGCAGAGATCCCGCAGTGGTTCCCGGTTGTCGCCATAAGTCAGGATATAATGCTGACTCATGACATTCTGGATAAAAGTATCCACATCGCCATCCAAATCGATTTCCAGACTGGGCAATTGCGGCGCGGGCGGAGCCCAACCCGCTTCTTCCCAAGGTTCCGGAACACGCGCCCGGCCGGTGGCGACATGCATGCGGTAGACGTTGCCGGAGGCGGTCAGCCGGATCAGGGTGACGTTACCGGTTTTCAAACGTGATACATTCAACAAACCCTCGCCAAAATCGCCGAAAGCATTTGGAAGCACCGTGACGCGGCCGTCGACAATCTCCGCCGGGACATAATCGGGGACTCCCATCAGCGCGCCGGTATCGGTGAATTCGTAAAACTCCAGGAACGCGCCGATTTGTCCGGTCAGGGCCTGAGCCATTAATTGGGTTACGGAACCCAGACTGTCGTTTTCGGGTACGGTCGGGATATTTAAATGGTCGTGCAAAAGGGTCAACGCGCCGGCGGGCGCGAAACCCATCAGTTTTTTTATACCGTCAACATCCGTATAGGAAAAAGCGTTGTAACCGCGTGCCTCGATCTTTTTCCGGATGGCCAGGTATAGCCGCACGGAGTTTTCGACCGTACCCGGCCGGGGTTCCTTGAGAAACGTCCAGCGTGTCCGGGTTTCGGCCGCCAGCTCGGCAACCTGCGCTCCGTCAATCCCGTCCATCAACCGCTGGAGTTCGAGCAAATCGAAATGCTCGATTTCTGGTCCGATCCGGCCTTTCAGGGAAATACCGTCATACATCGTGCCGTAGAGACGCATGTCACGATAGCCGGCCATACCGATCATGGACGTCTTAAGTTTCGCGGCGGCGTCGGCGGCGCGGCACCAGGAAACGATGTTATCCAGGGGTAAGGCGCCACCGCGGCGGGTAACGACGTATTTGAAGCGGTACCCCATCTCGGTCATCGGCATGCGCAGCGCCGTGGTGCCGGCCTGGTCGGCGGTAGTTACGAACCGTTCGCCGTCCTGCCAGCCGCTGAGTCCCAGCAAAACCATCGGCAGATGTTTATAAGGTTCAATCACGCGGAATACCGCCCACGAAGGAATCCATCCGGCAATACAGACGACGAGGGCATCGAACGGTTCGGCCGACAGCTCGACGATCGCGCGCGCTGCTTGGGCGCCATCGGGATCGTCGGCCACTGGCGCGGCAACGGTCAGGTTCAGTCCGGCTTGTCGCAGAGTCTCCGCGACCGCCGCACACCGATCGTCAATCATCGGACGCGGGGTATTGACTTCACCGAATCCGACAAATCCCACGTTTATTTTCCGGCAAGAGTCTGTCATGATGTTCCTTCGAAGGTTGGCAGAATGATGCGGTTGAGTTTGCGATAACGTTGAAAGACCCTATCATAGACTGCCGCCCTTTCCGGATGGGGTCTGAAACGCTGGTCAAAGCGTACCATCCCGGCGGCGGCCTGGTCAAGATCGGAATAGACGCCGGCGCCGGTGGCCGCCAGCATCGCAACGCCCAGCGCGGTAACATCAGCGGTATCGAACGTCACCACATCGCGTTTAAGAATGTCGGCCTTGATTTGCAGCCAGAGTTTGCTGTGCGCGCCGCCGCCCAGCGAACCGATCTGTTGAACCGCTACGTCCATCGATTCCAGCATCGCAATCTGGTCACGCAGCATAAAGGCGATCGATTCCAGAATGGCGCGCGCGAAATGACCCCGGGTATGCGCCAGGCTGATCCCGTGAAAAACACCCCTTGCGTTGGGATTGGAATCCGGCGAAAAAGCGCCGTTCAAATGCGGCAGGATCACCAGACCCTCGGCGCCCGGCGCAATGGCGGCCGCTTCCCGATTGAGATCGTCAAAGGATAACCCGCCGCCCAATGTCTCGCGAAACCAGCGGTAAAGTAATCCGGCGGTCGGAACCCACGGCAGCAGTGCATAGGTACCGGGCATGGCATGCCGATAGAGACTCACACGTCGCCGTGGATCGTAGCGCGGCGCGTTACACGGCGCGCAGATGGCCAGCACACTGCCGGTGGTTTCCGTGACCAGACCCGGCTCCAGATTGCCGGCGCCGACAGCGCCGGCAATCTGATCGATCGGGGCGGCAACCACCATGGTATCGGCCGATAATCCGGTATCCGTCGCCTTGACCCTTCCGACGCAAGTCCCTGAATCGAACAATTCCGGCAATTGATCGCGCCGGATATCGAGTAACGCCAACATCGGATCCCACCAGTCGCCGGCAATCAGGTTATAGTAAAGCGTCGAAGGATTCAGCGCATGATCGGTCGCGTAACCACCGGTTAATTTGTAAAGCAAGTAATCGGAAACCATAAGATAACGGGCTGCACTCGAAAACACATCCGGTTCGTGACGGCGCACCCACAAAATTTTGGACGCCGTCCAGCAAGGCACGATTTCATGTTGCCCCGTAACACGGTAGACATCTTCCGCATCGAAGGTTTCGGCGATCTGCCGTGCTTCCTCGACGGCACGATTATCGAGCCATACAATCGCCTTGCGTAACGGCCGGCCGTCGGCATCCAGTACAATCAGGGTTTCCCCCTGACCGGTTACCCCCATGGCGGCAATCGAGGCAGGATCGACGTCTGAACGCTGTACGACACCGCGGATAGCGACTCGCGCGGCCCGCCAGTATATCTCCGGATCAAGTTCCACATGATCGGGTCGCGGATATTCCAGCCGGTATTCCTCGGCATACCCGGCAATCCGCCGGCCGCCGGCGTCGAACAGCACGGCCTTGATTGATGAAGTCCCCGCGTCCAACGCCAGAAAACAAGGCAACGCAACAGAACCGGCGGTTGTATTCACACAGCGTCTTTCCATGACAGCTTATTCCCCGCGAATCATCGCGATCACGGCGTTGGCAATCCGATCTCCCGAATCGGGCGCCAATTTACTGGGCGGACCAAGCGTCGTTTCGTAGCCGCCGCGTTGGAATGCTTCCGCCGTCGGCACATAGCCAACCATCCCGTTGGCGCCACCCACGACCAATGCACGGCGAGGATGGCATGCCTGCTTGATTTGCAATCCGATTTTCTTGACGCCCACAGGCGGCGTAATATCTATCTCGGCAAACCCGGCCTGCATCATGAAAACCCCGCTTGTTCGTCGATACCATGCAACCTGATGGACCGCTTGCCATCAATCCCCGTTCCGCGCCATCCATCCAAAGCCACCCATTTCTCCAACAAGCCGGCGATTATAACCACATTCCGGCATAATGTCCAAACTCTAATTGCCGCAGGATCTGGCACGCTTACGATCGCGGCTGTATGATCGCGGTGAAGCGTTGGGAGTAGACGAGAAAGGGCGTCCGATCCGTTCCTGGATCAATATCGAGGACAATTTGAGTCCGCAATTCCGGGCGAGGAGCACCGGACTTGTTTCGGCGCCAAACGCAAGGAAGGCGCCCGGGCATTGCCGCTCCATGTCTTCGGATGCTATCGGCGCCAAAATCATTCGCTCGCTACGCGTTTTCCCGCATTGATTGCGGGTATCCCCGCGCCGGATATCAGGCCACAAGCGGTCGTTCAATGTCATTTTATCAAACCTCGCCTGGTTGAGAAGACCTGCGACAAGGCTTTCGGGATTGGATGTGTTATAATTTGTGTTGTAATTAACTGCAGAATCGCGCTATAATCCATGGCATTTTCAGGCGCAGTTTACAGACAAAACGTTACTACTCAGGTACCAGCAATTCTCCACTTGCTCTCTATACTGTTACCTCCCGTCCTCTACGGCTCATCAGGAGATTCGCCCTCCAGAAGAAGCTCAAGGCTGGCTTGAGCCGCAAATTCCGTCAATCTGGAGGGCGAAGCTCCCGCTGATCCGCATGAGGACTTTGTGAGACAAAAATGCGAACGAATTGACATCAGGCCAGTCCTCGCTTTTGAGTTGGAACCTGAACCGTAAACGGTTAAAAAAAAGGGAAAACCATGAACAGTAAGATTGACCAGAACGACGCTTTCAAAGCCGGCGCGGACGGGGTGCATACCTACCGTATCCCTTCACTGCTTGTAACCGCGAACGGAACCCTGCTGGCGTTTGCCGAAGCAAGAAAATTCAGTGCTCTTGATGCGAGCCCGACGGACATGGTGCTGAAGCGCAGCTTTGACAACGGTGACACCTGGGAACCGCTACAGATAGTTCTACCCGGCATCGGCGAGGAGGCAATCATGAACCCGTGCCCGGTGATTGACGGCGGCGAAGTGCTGCTGTTCTGCATGAACGCTCATAAAACCGCGGAATTCCGGCACCGGCACCTGCTGCTGCGCAGCCGTGACGACGGCGCGACCTGGTCGGAAGCGCAGGATCTGACAGATTCAACCGTGAACGGTGACGACGCCTTCATTCCCGGACCAGGTGTGGGAATCCGCATGCGTACCGGGCGCCTGGTCATACCCGGGTATTCAATTATCCGTGATGCGGCCGGGGAACGGTGTGACTGCCGCGGCCGCGTGCTGTACAGCGACGATCATGGGCGATCCTGGTATCTGGGCGACATGGTTTCAGGCGACAACACGAACGAATCCCAGGTGGTTGAGCTGGGTGACGGCTCGCTGCTGCTGAGCAGTCGGATTCAGAAACAGCATCCGCATCATCCAGGCTGTCGCAGCCTGGCAGTCAGCCGTGACGGCGGCGCGACCTGGGACGAGTCGTTTCTCAAGCCCGAACTGAACGAAATGCCGTGCCAGGGCGGCTTCATCCGTTTCGAGGTGCCCGACGGTTCAGGGCGGGCGCTACTGCTGTTTTCGAACCCGGACGCGCGCCTGGATCTGGAGGGCAGCTCGCGGACGCGCATGACCGTGAAAATCAGCGAGGACGAGGGCAGGACCTGGCCGCGGAAGCTGCTGCTACATCAGGACTTCTCGGTCTACTCCAGCCCGGCCCTGCTGCCGGACGGACGGATCGGGCTTCTGTATGAATGGGGCAACTATAAATGGGGCGATGATTTAGACACCAGAGCGATTGAGGGTCTCCGTTTTGCGCGGATTCGGATCCGTGATGTTAATTTTGACTGAGAAAGGAATCGGCCGGGAATATCACGCAGATCCTGGACGGCACCATAGAACTGGGCTACCAGGTGGTGCATTGAAATATATTATCTGACTTGCAGCCTGAACGGAGATTATAATTATGCTATACAGACGCTTGGGAAAGACCGGTTCATGAACGACGGCTGCTACGAGGCCATGGTCCGGTTGCGAGAGCAGGGCAAGGTCCGCTTCATCGGTATCAGCGAGATCTCCACCGTAGACGGAACCCACGAGATCCTGCAGCGCTTTGATTTCATCCAGCCGTATTCCGTCCCCGCGGCGGCCTTGCGTTTCGTGCTCGCCCAGGACGTAACCAGTTGTTGCGTCGGCACCCGTTCGCCGGAACGGGTCCGGGAAAACTTGCGTGCCGTCGACCCGCCCTACCTCGAGCCGTGGAGGCTGGCGAAACTGCGCGAACTTTTCGGATGCATTCGAAACCAGGTACGATAGAAGGCCGGGAAGGGTTATTCTCTTTC
>PWZG01000496.1 GCA_003567575.1 PVC group bacterium
AAGGATTCCTGAACATTGGCTACAATCCGTGAATCGTCCCGCGAATGAAGGGCGTTCAGCCATTCATGGACAATCCGTATGTCGCCGCCGCCGTGATCGAACGCGGCAATGCCGCCTTGATCGGACAGGGGCGCGGATCGTTTGCATATCCCGACGCCGTACGCGATATCCTTACCACCGGCCGGATGAATCCGGCGAAATGTTGTATTACCTGTTCGGCTTGCACTCAAATCATGCGTGACGGAGGTAGTACCGGATGCGTGGTTCGCGACAGCGAAATTTACGGACCGCTTTACCGCGAGGCGCGCCGCCTGGCGGCCGACCGGCTCAAAGAAGAGGCGCAACGTTGCCGCGACTGCGAGACGGCGACCTGCACCGCGGGATGTCCAGCCGGCGTGGATGTACCGGCATTTCTCAAGGCATACGCCAACGATGATATCGCAACCGCCTACAGCGTTTTGCGGCAAGCCAATGCCCTACCGGAAATGTGCGCGCTGGTCTGCCCATCGGAAGTTCAATGCGAAGGCGGATGCCTGGAAAACATATTCCGCGAACATCCCATTCCTATTCGCGACATTCAATACGATGTCTGCCGGCGTGCGCGCCGTATGCAGCTTACCGGCGTTAAACTACCCGATCCGCCGCCGACAGCCGGGCGGATTGCCATTGTCGGCGGCGGCCCGGGCGGTATTGCTTGCGCTGTTTACCTGATCGAACAGGGGCACCATGTCACGCTTTTCGAGCGCGATCAACATCTGGGCGGCGTACCCGATACAATCATTCCCAGGGACCGGTTCGACGATGCCGCGCTGGAAACCGCGGCGATCCTGAGTCCGGCACGCGATGCCGGCCGTCTTACCGTAATGAGCGGCCGTATCCTTGGCGAAAACCTTGATCTAAAAAGTTTGTGCCGCGATTTCGATGCCGTATTTCTCGCGGTCGGCCTCGCTTCCGGCGCCACCATGGGCTCGGCGCCGGGCGTCTACGATGCCCTCGACTATCTGCGCGCGGCGAAAACCGGTAAGGCGCCGCCGACGGGCGAACGCTGCGCCGTTCTGGGCGGCGGCAATACCGCCATTGATGCAGCGTTGACTGCGATTGAAAACGGGGTACGCGACCTGTATCTGGTCTACCGGCGTTCATTCCGGGAAATGCCGGCCTGGCAACGCGAACGCGAACGTTTACTGGCGGCCGGCGCCCATCTGTTGTTGCTCTCGCAACCCCTGGGCTACACCGTTGATGACGATGGCCGGCTGACCGGCGTCCGCATTGCCCGCACCGTATTGGGAGCGCCGGATGCCTCCGGACGCCGCCGGCCAAACGTCGTCGAAAACAGTGAAACTCTCTTGGCCGTCGACAGCGTCATCGAAGCCTTGGGACAAGCGGTACCCCCGGGTTTACGGCGCGCCCTGGAATCGTTGGTATTTAACGACCACGGTCTGCCGGAGACGGATCCCGAATCGATGGTCTGCTCGATTCCCGGCGTTTTCGCCGGCGGCGACCTGGTCAACGGTGGCGCCACCGTGGTGCAGGCGGTCGCCGACGGACGGCGTGCCGCCCAAGCGATCGACCGGTTGCTACAGACCTAAGCCTCGGCCGGGACCTGAGCCCCAGCGCCGGCGAATATCGATCACTGAACGAGGCTTGTTTGAAATTTTACTCCAGCACAATGCGGTAGAACCAGGGACCGTCGGTGGTCGCGGTTTCATCCAAATATTCCATCGTACCGTCGAACCCCTGAAGATTAGAAACGATGGTAATAAACGGCGGATTGGCCGTCAAATCGGATGACCGTTTAATTCGGTAGGATCGGTCGGCAACACCTTGCCAGCGAATACGGAATCCGGCGGCATCCGCGGCGGGTGGAATCGGCGACAGTGCCCGCAACGCACTGGCGGAATTGGTCGGATTGGTTCCCGCGCGCCATTCCTGCCAGACGGTAAATCCGTCGCCATCCAGATCATCGAAATCGACCGAACCATCCGCCGGCAAACCCCACGATTCCAGCCAGGCGGCCGGAATGCGTAGCGTCACACCCTGACCCGAACAGCGTGCCACGGCGACGGTCGTCGTGGCATCCAACGAAACCGAAATTTGGCCGCTATACGGCGCCACGTCCAGCGGTGTAAACGTCAGCGGCGTAACCACCACGTCGCGCGCGGCCACGACACCGCTCCAAGCGCCGCTGAATCCGGGTGGCGTGGCGATTCCGTCCACGACCACATAGCGCGTTCCACGGTTACGAATCACAAGCGATCGCGTGGCGGTCATGTTGGTCGTGACCATGCCGAAATCCAAAATCCCGCCGATGTGTACGGACGGCGGCGGTGCAATCCCGGTTCCGCTACATGCCATGCTTACCGTGCCTGAGGTTGCATCGGACAGAATCGCAATTTCTCCCGTATGGTCTGTTTCCATAAGCGGCGCAAACGTGATGGGAACATCCCGCGTGCCGCCGGCAGGTACCTGCCCTCGCCAGGCACCCTGAAACCCAGCGGAATAAAGTAGGCCGTCGACCCCGATCGCCGTATTTCCATCGTTATGCAAGCGTAGGATGCGGGTCGCCGATTCGCCGGTCACCACCTCGCCAAAATGTAAGTCGCCGGTTAATCGCAGTATCCGGGTGGCCGGTTCGGGAAGTAAATCGAAATTAACGGTTGCCGACGACGGTGGCGCGACGATCGTGCGGGATGCCGGCTGAAAAACGCGCGCGTCATCCACCGGTTTAACCGCATAGGATGCGCCATCCAAACCGCTGACATTGAACGCGCCGTCCGCATGCGTGATGCGATCGGCGATATGCTCCCCGGCGGCCGTAAACACCGAAATCCTGATTCCGCCTACGCCCTGCCCTTCCCCATCCGTTACCCGCCCCGCCAACGCATAACCATTGGCTGCGTCGCCCGGCAACGAGAAATGGGCGCTGACCTCTTCTCCGCTGAAGGTAACCGTTCGGGAAGCGGGAACGAAACCGGCGCCGGCATACGCCGGCGTGACCACGAAATCGCCGCTGGGCAGAAAATCGAATCGATACGATCCATCGGCTTCCGTCGTGGTCCAGGCGTTCATCTGGCCGGATAACCGGACGGTCGCGCCCTCGACCGGACTGCCGATGTCCGTGGTGATGAAACCACTGATGCCGGGATAAGGATCAGGCGGTGGCGTTTCCCAACGGTATTCGCTGTTCAATCCCTCCTGGCGGGTGCGTGTCTTCCAGACCAGTCGCCAGGCGGGATACTCGGATCCCCATACACCCTCGGCTTGAAGTTGCGAAATCCAGGTGCCTTGGGGAGTCGAACCGATTTTCTGGGTCGTATCGGTCATAAACGCAACGAACTGCTCCTCCGTCATGGCGAGGAACGTCGCCCGATCGAATTCCATACGTTCATACAAATCCAGAATATTGTAGTAGGTGGCGGTCATACCGCTGATCCGTTGGGCGGCATACGTCAGATCCGAGCGGCACCGTTCCGGCGTACGAATCCAGTTGGCGTCGCCCAAGTAGTAATACGTGATGTTTTCGCCGATTAGGTTCTGATACAAATCGAGTTGCGAGATCAGCGTCTTGCCGATCGCTTCCTTGAAATCGGCAACCACGTAGTCCCAAAACGATCCGTCGTAGCGTCCCAACAGGGCGGAGTGCCAATTATCCAACTCGGTGGCATTGGCCAGATGAGCGTTTTGGGCAATGATCAAACGTCGCTCCAGGGTTTCCTCCTGTTCGCGGAAATGGTGTAACTGGTCGAGGATGCGCAACCGTTCGATCTGTTTGGCCTCGGCCGTCGGCTGGTCATCGATCAGCGACTGAAGATAGGGAATATCAACCCGGTAAAGATGAACCGAGTAACGGTTTCCGGAAGGACCGAGATAACTCTCGGGGGTCATCCAGATGTAAAACGTCGGATCGGCATGCAGTGCATCGAATTCGTTCAACGCCGCCATGACATAACTTAGACTGCTCTCGAAATTGAACCGCAAACTGTCATATCGGTTGGCCTCGTCACGCATCCATTGGATGCGTTGCGATCTTCCGGAAGCGAAGGCCGCCTCGGCGGGCGCCAGAATCCGTTGTTCGACGGCATAATCGTTGATCCGCTCCTGCGTCATGGCAGTCGGTGTCGAGACCACCTGAATGACGTCCTCAAGATTCCGCATGCCGCGATTATGAAACCGTTCACTGGTTTTCCAAACTGCTGGAATGGCGACTTCGTTTTCGTCATCCCAACTTCCCATCCAGTCGGAATAGGCATCCAGCGCGCCGGCCCTCGCTTCCAGAACATCGATTTGCGGCAGGAACTCGTCCAGAAAAGCGAGTGCGGCGCCGATACTTCCGCCCAACTGTTGTGAGCGATACGATAATTGGTGGCGGGTCGGTTCGTAATAACCCGACTCCGTCCAGGGCTGCATTGTCGTTTGAAACGGACCTAGGGGTTCCCGGATCAGATATTTTCTAATTTCGAGGTAGGCATCCTGGAATTGCGTTTGCATGCCGCCAAAATATTGATTGACCGCTTCCGGCGTCCCCGGATAAACCATTCCCGCGGCATATACCGGCAGAAATTCGGTTTTGGATTCGTTCATCTCGTTTTCCAAATCCCTTGCATCGCTCATCAGGCGCGAATATGCGTCCATACACTTCTGATTCATCTCCAACCAAATATCGTGGGGTGTATCGCCATCGGACGATATATGAATCGTGCCGGGATCGGGACGCTGCGCTGCGCGTGTTTGAAGTTCAACGTAGCGGGCCTGCCCCTTGGAGGCTCGTTCGTCCGAGATATTCTGGTTCATTTGCTCGATGATCTCAGCCAGTCCTTGCAAATCGGCCAATTTGCGGTCGACCTCATCGGCGGCCCGGTCGGCCAGGCGTTCGGTCTCGATCAGTAACGCTTCGATCCTCGCGATCAGTTCGCCGGGCGTGGGCGGTTTGCTGCCCGGTCGCTGCCGGTCTTCAATGAAATCCTTTAAGTCCTTGGCGAAACCGTACATTGTGGCGGCCAATTCACTGACCGGTTTGGCGCCGTGAGTTACAAACGGGGTCATGAAATTATCGACCATGATCTTGATCAATGGCCCGGATATACCTTTGACAGCGACGGATACTTGATCCCATTTGACCTGAGTCAGGGTTTGATAAAGTTTCCGGCCGATCTCGTAATCTTCACGTACCTCGGCTGCCAGAATCGCGGCTTGCCGGTAGGTAGCCGAATCACGCACTTCGGGTAATCCGGTGCCGAACAACGGGATATCCAGAACGGCCTGGGGACCGAAGGCGGCGTGCAACCGCGGATAATCCTTGTTCATGCGCCGATCCTGGAGCGCGTCGACCAAGGCGGTCCAGCCGGCTTCGTCGTTGTAAAACTGAGCCATCTCCCCTGAGATATCGGTTCCAAAGTGGCCGCGCCGTCGATTTAATTGCCAGCCATACGTCCGGATCAGTTTCATACTGTCTTCCGCTGACAAATCACGCCATAAATTACGATTAAATGTCGCTCCCACCTGATCGGTACGGTATTCGACGCCGTTGCGGCGGATAACTGCGTAGGTACGGAACCCGTCGCTGACCCCGGAGACAAAGACGGTTTCCGCGCGTACCGGAACGATCGACAAAAAAACCATCCCGCAAAAAAAGACACCTGCCAAGCAACCAAAATGTTTTTTCACGATATCTCCCATTTTAAAATCGGCGTGTTTCCTAACGAATCCGCTTGGATTTACGCAAACCCGTAATACTGATCGGTAGGCTCGCCAAATTATAAAATTTATTCCGGCACTCGACAAGCTAAAAATAGGCTTGACGGGATGCTCGTCCCTGGATACCGTGGCCGGAGACCGTCGGCATGCGGAACCGGTTGGTGCATGGTTATTTCGATATCAATGTCGCCCGCGTGTGGCAAATGGCCTTTGAAGATTACCCGGTTTGATTAATGCCCAGGAAAAAATTACGCCGCCTGAGGAAAGCGGCCAGATAT
>PWZG01000158.1 GCA_003567575.1 PVC group bacterium
ACCACCCGCGCCGACGGCACGCTTGACACCGGCAACGTGGATCTGGGCTATCATTGGAGCGCGGGTTTGGATCCGGCGCTGGCCGATCTCCACGTATCCGCCACCGGCGGCGACGACGGCAACGCCGGTACGCCCGCAGCGCCGCTCAAGACCATTACCGCAGCCATTGCCCGCGCGGATCATGGAACGCGCGTGCATATCGCGGCCGGCACCTACAGTCGCACGTCCAACGGCGAGAGCTTCCCGCTGGCCATCGAACACAAATTCGGCGTCGAACTGCTCGGCACCAACGCCGCCGTTACGATCATCGACCAGGAACGGCCCGGCGCCGCTAACGTCAACCAGTGGCGCGTGCTGACGCTGCGGAACACCGGCGGCGGCACCCGTATCGAGGGGCTGACGCTGACCGGCGGCTGGTCGCGCCATCTGCAGTCCTTTGGCACTCCCGGCGCCGGGATCGGCGCCTGGTACTCGGACTTCACCGTGGACGCCGGCATCCTTACGGATAATTACTGCGCCTGGGCGGCCGGTTCCGCCGGAGGTCTTTATGTGGATAATTCGATGGTATTGGTGACGAATACGCTGGTTATCAACAACTCTAACGATTCTGACTGGGAATCCTATGGCGCGGGCATCCATGTTGTGGGCGACAGCCGCCTCACCGTTGTGGACAGCCGGATCGCCGAAAACCAGAATCATTCCCGGCATGGTTCGCGAGGCATCCATCTTCATGGCGCGGGCGTTTGTATTTCGCATGTCGGTCAGCGCTGGAGCGGCGACACGATCTTTATCAACAGTGAAATCGTCGACAACTACTTTTCCGGCAAAGGGGATCAGTTCGGCGCCGGTTTGGCTTCGCTGGGCGGCAACCTACTGCTGCGCAATTGCCTGATCAGCGGCAATACCGGCAACCAGGATCCGGAAAAGACCCTCGTGACCGGCGGGGTCTATATCCGCGGCGGCACGGCCCGGATCGAGAACTGCACGATCGTCGATAACGAGGCCGAGGGTCTGGGCCTGTTCGCGGCCAACAATCCGGACATCGAAATCGTCAACACCATCGTTTGGGGTCACATCGACGACATCGGCAATCTGCCGGAGTCCGTATTCTTACATTCCTGCGCCTCGAACCTGACATCCGGCGTACAGGGCAACCTCGATGACGATCCACTGTTCGTGGCGGCCGGGGAAAACGATTACCGACTGATGCGTGAAGTCGGGGTCATGAGTCCCTGCATCAATCAAGGGCAGAACCAGTCCTGGATGATCGGATCCGTCGATCTGGATGGGAATCGGCGTATCTTGGAAGGACGCGTCGATATGGGCGTTTACGAAAGCATTCCACCGCGAGGAACGCTGTTTTTTATCCGCTGAGGTTTAATGGAGAGGACAAGCACATGATCGTTCGAAGCATCCGACGTATTACCGCTGACTCGTTTCACAATGCCTTCACGGGCGCCGTACCCCCTGACGGGCAGAATGGCTGCTGACGATCAATCACCGTTTTTCTGAAAGAAAGAGCATCGATCATGAAAAAAGCGGAACCTATCAACATTGCGATCCTCGGCTTCGGCAACCGCGCGGAGGGATTGGCGTCGCTGGCCTTTCACAAACTCGCGCTCCAGGCGCGGTTGCGCGTTGTCGGCGTCGTGGACCCGCAGCCGCTGCGGCGTCAACGAGCGGCCGAGATGTTCGGCCCGGAATGTTTGCTGTTCGAACAGGCCGAAGATTTTTACGCCCGGAACCCGGATGTGGACGGCATCTGGGTGCTGGGCAAGGAGAGCACCCATGCCGACCTGGCCGTGCCGGCGCTGGAACGAGGCATCCCCGTGATCGTCGAGAAACCGCTGGCGACCAATCTCCGCGACGCCTACAGGATTTGTGAAGCCCATGAACGCAATCCGGCACCGTTCGTGGTGCCGCATTCGCTGCGCTATCTTGCCTCCTACCGGAAGGTCAAGCAGTTTGTCGAATCCGGCGTGTTAGGCCGCGTTTTACATATTCATGCGGTTGAAGCAATCGACGATCAACATACGGTCGGCTGCTACCGCCGCGGGCCCTGTATGTACCGTCGCGACACGGCGTTCCTGTTGGCGAAATGCAGTCACGATCTCGATCTCATCAACTGGATGATGGGCGGCGTGCGCGCGCGGTCGGTCGTCTCGTTCGGCGGCGCCGATTACTTCAAACCCCGGCCGGACCTGCCCGAGTTGTGCTCGGAAGCCTGTCCCCGGGCCGCCACCTGCCCCTTTGTCATCACCGGTCGCCTCGGCCCGAATTACTCCGCGTTCGTCCGCCACTGGCTGCTATCGGAGCTGATGCCGCCGCATTCCATCGACAACGTCGAGCCCGTCAAGCTGAGCGATCCGCTGGCATGGAAAGCGGTTTGCGGCCACCCCGCCGTGCCCTGGTTCGTCAGCGGCGCGGCCCGCGCCAAAGGACGCGACGGCATCCTTTATTTCGGGAAAACGTTTACCGTCGAAACGCCGGCGGACTACGTGCTCCACCTGGGTCACGACGGTGGCGCGCGGCTTTTTGTCGACGGCCGGCCGGTAGCCGCCCAATCCGAACGCCGCAACCCCTGCACGCACGACCGCACCCAGGCGCGCGTGAACCTGTCCCAAGGTACGCATGAGATCGTGATCGCCTTCGATACGGACCATGGGAATGCCGATGGCATTTGCTTTTCTCTCGAATACGTCGGGGAGGGTGATCCGGTGTTTCCGCTTGAATGCGCCCTCGATTCCGATGACGTGACCGTGGACGAAGACACAACGGTTACGGTCCGAAAGAATTTGTGCGCCTGGAATTCCGGCGGCGAACAGGTGGATCACCAAACCGTGATTGTGCAGTACGAGGACGGCACGACGGCCGATTTCACGCTGGACTGCTTCAGCGGCGAGGGCCGGACGCTGAAGATCACCGGCAGCGCCGGTGTCGTGTATGCCACCCCCTCCAGTGTCAGGCTGGAAACCTACCATCCGCCCTGCGTCGAGGAGTACGGGCCGGACCGCCTGCCGGCGGCGGAGGGACCGCACGGCGGCGGCGACGCCGCGTTGATCCTGGATTGGCTGGACGCCGTCGCAACGGGCAAGCCCACCGCCAGCTCCACGCCGCACGAGAGCGCCGAGGCCGTCGCCCTGTGCATGGGCGCGGAGGTGTCCATGCTGCAACATCGGATCGTCAACATGGCCGATCTACGCAAGGAACGACCGGGCCAGGAGGCTCTGCTGTCCAATCCATGAGTGAAATCCGTTACGAAACGTATGAAGTGTTCGTTGGGAGCATGAATGAAAACACCACGAGAAAACCTGCTGTGCGTGCTCCGGCATCAGGTGCCGGAATGGATCCCGGTTGTCGGTCACTGCGACCCGTATAACCAACCGAATCGTGAGGGCATGGACCCGGAACTGGTTTCCGAGCTGGGCGAGGTGCGCTGGGGCGATACCTCCACGGTCGCCTTTTCGCGCTATCTCGGGCTGGATATCATGGATTGGTTCGGCATGCCGGCCGCGCGCGTCAGGCAGCGCAAGGTCACGGTTGACCAGACCGTGGGAGGCGACACCACGACGCGAACCTGGCATACCCCGGACGGCGATCTGCGCGAGGTGATCCGGGTCTGCCGTGAGGCAAACGGGGTCGTGTCCAGCAACTGGACGGAGCATCTCGTCAAGGGTCCGGAAGATCTGACCGCCCTGGCGGCGATTTTTGAAGACCAGATGGTCGAACCGGATCCGGAAGGCGTGCAGCGCACCCGCGAGCGGCGCGCGCTAATCGGGGATGACGGACTGATCCTCGGGTCCATGGACGGCACGCCGTTGGGCATGATGTACAGGGTCTATTCCGGCGTGGCCACCCTGGCCTACCTGTGGGTCGACGCGCCCGACGCCCTGCGGGACTGTTTTGACGTCATGGAACGGAAGTATCTGCAACGCCTGAACGTCGGTCTTCAATCTGAAATCGATGTGGTGGTCGGCGTCGACGACACGTCCACGACGGTCATTTCGCCCGCGATGTTTGAAGCCTGCAACCTTGATCTCACCGATACGCGCGCCGCGCGGGCGCACGCGGCCGGCAAGTTTTACTTTCACCATTCCTGCGGACTAATCCGCGACCTGTTGCCGCTATACCGCCGTACGGCGATGGATGCCGTGCATGCGTTCACGATTCCGCCGATGGGCAACGTCACGGTGGCGGAGGGCCGAAAGGCGCTGGGGGATCGCATCACCATCATTGCCGGCGTCAAACAACTGGCCGGGCCGATGCATGACCGTCAGGCCGTACGCGAAGGCATCCGCCGGATGATCCGCGAAGCCGATCCCTGGGATCATTTCATCCTGGGCGTAACCGCTTATCCCAACCGGACCATGGTAGAGACCCGTTTCGTCGTGGATGCGTGCCGCGAGGCCGGGCAGCTTTCAGCAAGGGAGTGACCATGCTTGAAACCATCCCTCCCACAATCGATATTTCCAACGAAACCGACCGCCAGGTGGTTATTGCCCGCGGCACGCCGGATATCTACCAGGGGCACCCCACCACCTTGTTGATGCCCGACGGGCGCACCCTGTTCTGCGTCTGGACCTACGGACACGGCGGCTATTGCGGTCCCATGGCGCGCAGCGACGACGGCGGCCGCACCTGGCGCCGCCTCGACGACCGGCTCCCGCCCGGATTCCATCAGCATAAAAACTGCCCGAGCATGTACCGAATGACCGGCCCCGACGGCATCGCCCGCATCCGGGTCTTTTCGGCGCAGCCCGACATGCCGCGCATCGTCAGCGAAGACGACGGGGAAACCTGGCGCGAGGAAGCCCCCCTGGGGCTGCGCTGCGTCATGACCTTCAGCAGCGTTGTGCGACTCGACAACGGACACTACCTCGGCCTTTACCATCGGCGGGCCGATGGCGCCTCCGGCGAGGGTGGTGGTCAGCCGCTGAACGTCGTCCAAACCGCGACGGCCGACGGCGGGCAAACCTGGTCGGAGCCCCGCGTCATCGCCGCCGTGGACGGCAAAATGCCCTGCGAACCGTTCGGATTTCGATCGCCCGACGGCGGCGAACTTTGCTGTCTGATGCGCGAAAACACCCATACAGGCCACAGCCTGGTCATGTTCAGCCGTGACGAAGGCGCCTCGTGGAGTGCTCCGCGGCCAACCTGCTGGGGACTGACCGGCGACCGCCACATGGGAGTCTACGCCCAAGACGGACGCCTGGTGATTGCCTTCCGGGACACGGCTCCGGATAGTCCGACCCTGGGGCACTTTCTGGCCTGGGTCGGCACGTATGACGACATTCGCGCGGGCCGGCCGGGGCAATGCCGGATCAAATTGCTCCACAGCCACGCCGGGTGGGATTGCGGTTACCCCGGAGTCGAACGGCTTCCCGACGGAACCCTGCTGACCACAACCTATATCAAGTATGCGCCGGGAACGGAAAAACACTCGGTGGTCAGTGTCCGCTTTGGCATGGAGGAAATTGATGCATCGGTTTGACCGCGACGACGCCGGTTCGATGCGTGAGAACTCCTAGGCCTTCTTGAAGCATTCGCCCCCCCCCGCGCCGGCGGGCGGCGGTACAAACGGCTCAGTAGCATTCCGCCTGGAGCCGGCGGTCCCCCGCCGGATTCCCAACGGCCGGGGACGGCCGTCTCCAGAAGACGCATTGATCGATGTTACAGTGGAGCCCCCCCCGGCCGGAGGCACAAACATGCTAGAAACATTCTGTCGTTCCCAAAGGAAAGCCCTTGGATATACGTTGATTTATCCTCTTCGTGGCGGGTCGTTGCGATTTACTTTGTGTAAATATCAAATTTGGTCGATAGCCTTTTCGAGGGGACAATGGTATAGTCTTGAATGGCACTTACTTAAGCTCATTGAACACAAAAGGGCGTGAAAAGTACGTGCTGCAATGACGAAACACCCAAATACCCAAGCACGAAAGAATGACGAAGTTAGAATGCCAAATATCT
>PWZG01000318.1 GCA_003567575.1 PVC group bacterium
GTATTGTCGAACTGGGCGATCGATTGCGGGCTGTGCATATTGCCGACAATTATGGCGATATGGATTCCCATGTTGCGCCATTCCAAGGAACGACAAACATGGACTCGGTGATGCAGGGCTTGCTGGACAGCGGCTACCAAGGTCATTTCACCTTCGAAGCGAGTAACATCCTCAGGAATGGATCTGTATGGCCTAATTTCAGACGTGAATGGCATTACCATGGCGAAAAAGTTACCCGATTAACGGATGTTCCGCTAGCGCTGAAACGTCAAGCTGTCATGCTGCTTTATGAGATCGGAAAACACATCTTGATAGAATACGGCTGCTTCGAAGATGAATGAAGACACTAGCTCCCGTAGGGATGCGGAATGTTGGAATGTTGGAAGACTTCGGTCGCCAGGCCGCCGAGCGAGAAGGTGTTTAGCGAAAACCCGACGAGTTTCATCATTTGCCTCCGCCGCCTTGAAGACCGACAGATTGACACAAGGATCTCCGTTGACGCGCGTGATGATGCGCTGGTCCACATGCGAATCGACGACCTGGGCGATATCTTGCAAATAAAGCCGGTTCCCGTCATGGCGGGCGATGACGACCGAGCGGATCTGCTCCAAGTCGTCAAACGCACCCAAATTCAGTGCCAACGGCAGGTGCGGCGCCCGGTGGATCGAGCCGTGCAGCACGTCGGCCCCGTAGGTCAAGGGTAGCGCGTAGGACAGCGGTCGCAGCCATGCGGGAAAATGAGCAACAGGGAAGAACAGTCCGCACAGGAACAACATCGGGAAACGGAAGAAGTTCGAGAAAGTTTGCGCATCGAAGACTTCGCTGACCGACACGGCAATGAACAGGCCCATGAAGGTGGAACTGATGGCGATGAGCACGATGGCCGGAATAAGCGTCGCCCAGTTGATCCCGGAGCGGATAAAAAACATCCCCGCCCATGCCAAGGGGAAGATGATATCCCAACTGATGTTGGGCGGCTTGAGGTAGTAGGCCCGAAAGTCCTTGGCCAGGATATTCATGGTTGTACTCTTGCCCGCACCGTTCGGACCCAGGAAGCCGAACAACTCGCCTTCGCGCACATCGAAATCGATGCCTGCTACCGCTTGGTCAGACCTCGGACCTCTATAGCGTTAGACGGTTGTTCTTTTTTGAATTCATGTTCGTCTCACATTTTGAGTGCGCGCGGCTCGGCGCGCTTTCCGACCCCGCCGCCCGCGGCGGGGTCTGCCACCTGACCGGATGGATTTCCCGGCGCGGGCGCCGGGACAAAAAGCGCGAGCAGGCTCTGCGCACTCAAAACAGGATTCACTCGCCCTGCTTGCCCGGGCGGCGTTCCGGATGTTCACAGCCCGTCGTCTCGACGCAGGGGTGGGCGTCCACGTCGCCATGGCACTTGCGAATTTGCTCCGGTGAGCAGTCCTCGGGCTTGTCCGTCAGGTTTTCCGGCTTGTGGCAGCCTTCTTGTCTCTCATTGCAGCACATTTCGATGCTCCCTTCGTGTTTTCGCCGGATCCGCTGTTCGGATCCAGCAGGTTTGCTACATGCGCTTGCCAACCGGCAAGCGCCTCTTCGTTCAGACGGTAATGGACGAAGTAGCCGCGCTTTTCGTCCACAACGAGTCCCGCATTCCGCATGATCCGCAAATGTTGCGAGACCGCGCCTTGCGTAATGTCCAGCCTTGCCGTCAACGCGTTCACGCACAGTGCCCGCCCCTTGAGAAGCTGGATAATCCGCACGCGCGCGGGAACCGACAACACCTTCAATATGCGAGCCAACTGGATTGGATCTTTCATGGGCAATACATTAGCATAAACTAATATGCTAATGCAAGCATATAATCGGGGTTATAATGCGGCGCTCTGAGACCTCTGCCGAGAGAACCGGTATTGAGGCAAATCATTCTCGCCGCGATCCGAAGTGATGTGTAAACCAGGTGATATTTGAAAAATGACATTGAACGATCTTTTGTAACCTGATAGGATGTCTTCTAGAAACAACCGAGCGAAGCGAAGGATACACTTGGCCGGCCAAAACGAACAATTCGAACACGGGAAAAGATGCAATGCAAAATTGGTGCAATGCATGACGCTGAAAAATCAACCATCATATTTTCATTAGTTTCCATCATTCCATCATTCCGCATCCCGATGGGATGCTGCTGTGTCCGAATTACAGAATCATTTCCTTCTCGAAGGAGTACTGCTGAACTTCGAAGCGCCACGAAAGGGAGCCACATGAAAGAGAAGAAAATCACCATGATCGGGCTCGATACGAGCCACACCGTCAAGTTTACGGAACTGATCCAGGGCCTTGAACCCGCCCAGCGTTGCGTTGAGGGTCTGCGGGTGACGAAAGCTCTGCGCTTTCCATCGGCTTTCCAGTCCGAGGAGGGGCAGGACCAGCGTCAGGCCGAACTCGAGGCAATGGGCGTGTTTGTCGCACCAACCCTCGATACGGCCGTTGAAGGCGCGGACGCCATCTTTTTGGAGATTAACGATCCCTCGCTCCATCTCCACTATTTTGAAGAGGTTGCCCCGTTTGGTCTGCCGGTCTTTATTGACAAGCCCCTGGCGGCCAACTCATGCCAGGGACGCCGTATCCGCGAGGTGGCGGAGCAACATTGCATTCCCGTTTGGAGCGCATCATCGCTCCGGTTTATTCCGGAGTTGCGACAGGCCCGCGAAACCATAGCGTCTCCCCGGATTGCGCAAACCTTCGGGGCGTTGGGCAAGGCTGCCGCGGGCAGCGATCTTGTCTGGTATGGCGTACATGCGGTTGAAATGCTGACGGCGGCTCTCGGCGTGGGCGCGGAATCGGTGCGAGCCATTGAAGACTCCAGCGGTGTCATCCTGGTTGTCCGGTACGGAGACGATCGCCGTGGGTTGGTCGAATGTCTGCGGGGATTCGGTCGTTATGGAGGAAGACTCCAGTCCAAAGAAGATGTAGCATTTTTCGATTCGGGGAGGGGATCTCCATATCCCGGTTTGCTGAACGCTTTGCGCGATTTTGTCCGGGAAGGGACGATTCCGGTACCGCTTGCGGAAGCACAGGAAATTCTGGGCATCCTCGAAGCCGGCGAGCGTTCACTCGCCAGCGGCCGTTGCGATCCGGTGGAACCGTGATGCAAGGCGTCCGGTGTTCCGTTTATTTCCACGGTGACAACCTCAAATTCATCATTCGTGTGGAATATTATGGCAATATGCGGATATCGGCTTTAAGCGGCGACGATGTCGTAATCCGGCCGTCGCCGCTCCATGATACATCGATTGCGCCATCCGGAGTATGAACTTTAGCCTGCTCGAAAGTGCGCGGCCCGAAATGGATTGCCCGCAACTCCAATTCACCGTCCGTACCGATCTTTGTTTGCCACAGATGCGCCTGTATCCAGGGTAAAAACTGCAATGCGGCGGCAACGGGATGGTCGCCGCCGGTCTTGGATTTAGTTGCGTGGCTTTCGGCCCAGGCATCCAGATAATCGCGCCGGTTAAACCGGATGGCGCAGTATCCCAGCAAACGCGCCAGGGTTTCATGATGCCAATGAGCTTGCGACGGCAGATTGATGACGGGATCGCTTAATCTACGTTGATATGTGCGACCGCCGTTGAAGTCGTGTTGATAGCCCCAGGACATGACGCCCTCGCGGTCAGTCCGTTCCGCCATCAGCCAGTCGGCAAAACGGCGCGCGCAATCAGCCAGTTCCTGATTGTCGGGGAACATTTCCAGGACATCAAGCACACTGTTGATTGCCAGTAATCCCATCCAAGGCTTGGTGACATATCCACTGAACTGGTGGATGCCGCTACCGCCGCCCTGGTCGCCGAAACTGCCGTTGGCGCGCTGCGACTGCGCCACGGTCGCGACACCTTCGCGGGCAATCCGCAGGTAATGAAGGTCGTTAAAGTAACGGTACAACAACATCGCACCACGCAAATAGCAGGCATCACGGCCGACCTCCATTCGCGGCCAGGCATTACGATGCAGGCGATTGGCCGAATCGATAACTTTCTCGGCGGCATCGAACAGGAAGCGGTCGCCGGTTTCCAGATAAGCGGCAATCGTCCCCTGGACACGACTCATCGGTAGCGAAAACGCGATCGGAGGATATCCGTGCATGCGCACCAGGTTGCCGGCATGGTCGATTATCACATCGCTAAAGTGATAGGCCGAACGCATGGCCAGATCGTAATCCTCGGCATCGGAATATCTCCAGGCAGCCAGAAATTGACCGTACGGGATTTCACCCTCCCAACCTGGTTCCATTTTTTTCGTCGCGTTTTTGCCTTTTCTTATCCCGCCACGCGGCATGCCGCCATCCTCGAAACCGCGTTCGTTGACACTGGCGCTTAACCAGTCGCGCGCGGCTCGCATATGCGATTCCGGCGAGCTGTATACCGGCAGCAAGGGCGCCGGCATGAATTCCTCGCACAAACCGTACCACCAGTCCGGCGCCAGGTAGCGCGCAATTCGCGGCGATCGCGACGAAAGACTGAAGCTAAAACGCAACGTCCGCGACATGCCGCGCAGAATCTTCTCTTCTTCCGGACGCAGCACGTGACCGTCGGCGCCGCTGCGTTGCGCAGTGGGCTGGCCGCCATACAACGCGAAACCGCGATATGGCTGCCAGACGAGCATATCGTCCGCACCATCCATGCGGCCGGGATGTTCCGCGGTGGCCAAGCGGGCGACTTCGGCTACGTCGAACTTTACGTTGCCAAATGTAAATTCCTCGCAACTGCCGTCCCATGCGCCGCATAGCGGCATGTCCGCCGCACATGGTGCATCGTCGGACCACATCCCGATTACCGGTACTGCCGGCGAAAGATCGTCGCCTTCATCCACGTATTTACTGTTGACATGCCGCGCATAGACTTCGCAAACACCGTTGGTGTGTAGACGAACCATGATATGACCATACAACCAATGATGTTTGTGCAGCCAGGGATTGGCGAAGCCCTCCGCATCCGATGCGGAACGCTGACTGTGCACCAGGGGAATGGCGCCACCCATCTCGATCACACGGCAGGATGCCGTTTCCTCGCGTACCACCATGCGGCAGGCTTCCCACCAATGCCACGTTTCGCCCGTTCGCAATCCCATCGCCAAAGCCAGTGAAAGGCCCTGGTAACGGATACGCAACCGATGCCGTTCCCATACGGTATACGGTTCGCTACTTCGCTCGAAACACTCGTTTTCGGCCGTCGGCGGTTGCGCCGTCGCAAGTACGGGCTCCGTCGTCAACCGCAGCCGCTCCGGCGCCCGGTCGCCGCCGTCGGCCACCAGCAACAAACGTCGCGGCCGGCCTTCCGGCTCGCCGGGCCATTGCCCGAGTGGCCGGCAATAAGTAGGTTCGCCGTCCAGACTGCATGGCTGTGCATCCTTGCGCGGCCAGGGGAGCGACGTGATCCAAAGTCCGGCCGGCCGTTCATCGCCTAACCGGGTCAACGGTATCCGTTTCAAATCCATCTCAAATCCGTTTTGTTCCGTCATTAAAATAGCCCTTCAGTTATGTCGGCGCATCGCACGAAAACGCACTTCACACCGACAACCCGTTGTCGAAATATTGTCCGGCGATCAATCGGTAAAAATCAGAAAATAACCTACCGGATGTATAAAGTCAACATCAGGACAATGCCCCAAAACTGAGGACTGTTGATTTTTGATTGGTGCTGAAAACAAATGCGTTACTCCTCGAACTTGTTACTAATCGTCTCAGAATTGTCGCAATTGTCGCACCATAGCGCTCTGATAACGGCGGATCCCCGGCCGGATGGAGACTGGGGTGTGACTGTGCGAAAGAAACGGCGGGGGACCCGCCTCCGAGGCTCCGGCGCGGCACGCCGCCGTCTCCAGGGTGATGGAAACGGTTTGGGATACTGAAACGGCTATCCTGGAGCCGGCCGTCCCCGGCCGGACGAGCGCAGGTAGCGACAAATATGAGACGCTTAATACTGCAACTAGAGGGA
>PWZG01000330.1 GCA_003567575.1 PVC group bacterium
TCACCGGGACCATCGAGTTTGGTGCGATAGGGACCGGCGTCGATATAAGTACCGTTGATACCGTAACGGGCGCCCTGGCGCAGGATGCCGGCGTCAGGAACATCGCTCAGCAGAGCTACCACCTTTGCCGGTAGTGCGCCATCGGCAATCGCCGAAAATATAGCTTCAGCGTTGCTGCCCTTTCCTGAACCCATTATGGCAATGTTCATGTCAGTTTTTCGTAAACGATCAGGGATTGCCCCTTTTTGACTGGCTCTCCGTGTTTTACGAGAATGCGGACAATACGGCTTTCGCAAGGCGCCTTGATTTGGTTGAAGAGTTTCATGGCCTCGACGATACAGACGACATCGCCGGTCTTTACAGCGTCGCCTTCCTTGACGAATGGTGTTTGCCCAGGGCCGCCTGAATTGTAAAATGTTCCGTTTAACGGTGCTGTAATGGAGGGAGCCCCAGCATCCGGCGCTGGTTCGGCGGCGGTCGCGGCGTCGGTTGTCCCGGATTCCGGCGTATTGTTGGGATCGGTGCCGGATACCGTCGTTTCTTTCGGTAAGTTTCCGGTATCAGTTTGCATTAATTGTATGCCTGATTCGCCGCCGCGCAGTTGCAGGCATAAATCATTGCGCCGGATGGTTAATTCATTGAAATTCAATTGATGGACCCGGTTGAGCAGATCTTGTAGCGCCTGATAATCGGTTTGGGCAAGAAACGGTTTCGGTTCGGGCGCCGGCGATGTTTCCGTGGCTGATTTATGTTGCGCTTCTTCCACGTCCGCCGGAATCGGAGGTCTTTCGTTGGGCGGCAGTGCGCGCCATTTGAAATATTCCGTGGCCGGTTCAGGGAACAAACAGTAGGAAATAATGTCTTCCTCATTACGAATCAACTTTGGATCGATCCCCGCCGTTGCGTTGGGCAGCATTGGCGGCAAACTATCGGCCGGTCGGCCGTCGATCGGTTTTTCCTTGCCAAGGATTTTGCGTTGGATAACGGGATCGATCGGCGCCGGTGATCGGCCGTACCAGCCCATCACGTAGTCTTTGACTTCTTGTGGCACCATGGCATAGCGTTCGCCGCTGAGGACATTCATTACGGCTTGAATCCCGATGATTTGACTTGTCGGCGTGACCAGCGGCGGGTAGCCCAGATCCTTGCGTACGCGCGGCAGTTCCTGAAATACCTGGTCGATGCGATCGAGCGCGTCCTGTTGCTGCAGTTGCGAGCGTAGGTTGGAAATCATGCCGCCGGGAATATGATGTAGTAGAATTTCCGGATCAATCGGATTCTGCGCCTGCGGATACGCCGCGCCACGTTTGCGTCCCAAGCCGGTGAAATATTTGCATATATGGCGAAGCGCGTCCATATCCAGATTCGCGTTATACGCCGTTTCATCAAAAATAGCCAACATGGTTTCGACCGGAGGCTGCGAGGAGGTTCCGGACATGGACGAAATCGCGCAATCGATGGCGCCGGCGCCGGCACGAACGGCTTCGACATAACTGGCAACGGCCATCCCGCTGGTCATATGCGAATGGACTTGTATCGGAACGTCGATTTCCTTGATGAGCGCGGTGATCAGACGTTCGGCGGAAATTGGCGACAGCATACCCGCCATATCCTTGATGCAAAGCGAATCGATACCCAGTGCCACTTGTTCGCGCGCCGACTGGACAAAGGTTTCGACCGTATGAACCGGGCTGATGGTGTAACACAATGTTCCCTGTGCATGAGCCCCGTGCCGTTTGACCATATTGATGGCATGTTCCAGGTTACGGCTATCGTTGAGGGCATCGAAAATACGGAAAATATCGATACCGTGACGCACTGCCAGAGCGATGAAATGTTCAAGTATATCGTCGGCATAATTACGATAGCCGAGGATATTCTGACCGCGCAACAGCATTTGAAGCGGAGTTTTCTTTGCGCCGGCCTTAATTACTCGCAACCGTTCCCAGGGGTTCTCTCGTAAAAAACGCAGGCAGACGTCGAAGGTGGCGCCGCCCCATACTTCCAGCGAGTAATATCCGGCCTGGTCGGTGACGTCGATGATTTCGCGGATATCTTCGGTACGCAGTCGCGTTGCCCAAAGCGATTGATGGGCGTCGCGCAGGGTGGTGTCGGTAATGCGTAATGGAATTCGTCGCTTCCGTCCGTCAGTACGCTTGCGATCGTCGGTTGATGTTTTTTTTGTTTTGTTGGGCATAATGTTTTAAACGCTCCTTGGTGGCCGCGGCCTTTATCGGGAACGCCCGATTTTGGCGTATTTTTCAAAGCGGCGCGTGACCAGCTTCGACGCAGGAATGCGGGTCAGTCGTTTCAGGTGTTTTAACAGGACGGGGCGCATTGCCTCGGCCGTGGCCTCATAATGACGATGTGCGCCGCCCGGTGGTTCGGCAATGATTTCATCGATGATTTTAAGTTCCAATAAAGATGTAGCGGTCACTTTTAGTGCTGCCGCGGCATCGGCGGCCTTGGCGCCGTCACGCCAGAGGATCGATGCGCAACCTTCCGGAGAGATTACCGAATAGATTGCATTCCGCAACATCAGAATCACATCGCCGACACCGATGCCAAGAGCGCCGCCGCTGCCGCCTTCTCCGGTGACCAAAACCAGAATCGGTGTTTTTAAATCCGTCATCTCGAGAATATTCTTTGCGATAGCTTCCGCCTGGCCGCGTTCTTCGGCATCGACGCCGGGATAAGCGCCGGGCGTATCGATAAAACAAACGACCGGCAAGGAAAATTTTTCCGCCAGTTTCATCAGGCGTAATGCTTTACGGTATCCTTCGGGGCGCCCCATGCCGAAGTTGCGTTCCATGTTTTCCTCGACATTCTTGCCTTTTTGGTGACCGATCAACATCAGACGGCGTTTATCCAATGTGGCGAAACCACCGATGATGGCTGCGTCGTCGCCGAAATACCGGTCGCCGTGCAGTTCGATAAAATCGCTGAACAACAACGCGATCCATTCCCGTAATACCGGCCTTTCCGGATGACGGGCGACCTGAACGGTCTGCCATGGCGTCAATGTTGAGTAAACGCTCTTCGCAAGTTGTCGTTGTTTGGCTGCAAGATTCTCGATCTCGGGGCCGAAATCCGCGTCGCCGCTTTCGCTGAGTTGTTTCAATTCGGCGATGCGTTTGTCAAGCTCGATCAAATCTTTTTCGAAATCCAACATATTGACTCCGTAAACCCTTGATTAGTAAGATGGGCTGCTACGTAACCGCGTTGACTTCTGTTTGCGGCGGCTGTTCCGGCGGCCGGCGTTTCCGGCGGATGATTTGCATAAATCGTCGCCAGGGATTGCGCCGGCGTAAGCGCCCCAGCAAATCCTTCTTGCGGCCGATAAGTGCTTCGAGTTCCTCGACATTCAAGTCGCGCCGGCAGAGATTTTCCTGAATCAGTATATCTAGTGCGCGTAAACCGTCCTCTTCGGCGTCCACGCGAAATGCGGGCACCGTTTTCATACCCAATCGGCGACAGGCTTCCAAGCGGCGGTAACCGGCTATAAGTACGTTGTTTTCGTTGATTAACAGCGGGAACAGTAGACCCAGTTCACGGATCGATTTTTCGAGCGACGTCAAATCGTCGGCGGCATTGCGCGAACCCGGCCGCTCCAAGATGGCGTCGATGTTTACTTTCTCAAGTTGATACTCTTTTGTAACGTTCACCGTTTTTCCCGTTTCCAGTCGGCGCTTACATATTACGAAAATCCGCAATAAACCAGGATGCGATGCAACAACGATTTCATGTCGGCGCGGCACACAATACGGTCGACAAATCCGTGTTGCTGTAAATACTCGGCCGTTTGAAAGTCATCGGGTAATTTCTGTTTGATCGTTTGCTCGATGACGCGTCGCCCTGCAAACCCGATCAGTGCGCCGGGTTCCGCGATATGAAAATCGCCGACCATGGCGTAACTGGCGGAAACGCCGCCGGTTGTCGGATCGGTCAGGACCGAAATCAGCGGTAGATTGCGTTGACGTAATCTGGCCACGCCGGCGCAGGTTTTCGCCATTTGCATCAACGAAACGATGCCTTCGTGCATGCGCGCTCCGCCGGACGCCGAGACGATGATACAGGGCAATTTATGGCTGGCGGCGTATTCCGTTGTTATAAGAATCTTCTCACCGGTACTGCCGCCAAGACTGCCGCCAAGAAAACGAAAATCCATAATCGCTATGGCGGTGTGCAGTTTGGAAAGACGACCGTGCCCCGCGAGCACCGCTTCGTTCATATCCGTTTTGCTCCGGGCCTCGTCGGCTTTCTTCGCATAACTGCCGCGGGCGTCGGAAAAACTGAGCGGATCCCCGGGCTTGATATCCTTGCCCAACTCCTGAAACGTGCCGCTATCGATCAACAGATCCAATCGTTCCTGAGCCGACAGCCGGTCATGGAAGTTACAGCGCGGGCAGACCTTGATTTGTTTTTCCCATTCTTCGCGGAATACATGAGCGTTACATTGGCTGCATTGAACGAAAACATCCTGATTCGTCGCCGGATCGGGAGATGCTGATTTTTTCTTGCGAAACCAACCCATGTTAATTGCCTTAAGATGTTATGCGAACTTCGGAACCCGTCGGTTTAGAAACGTCCAAAACGGGATTATGCGATATTCGTCGCAAAAAATCAATGGCAAAATGACAAGGGTTCAGGAACGGATCATGATCAGCAACATTTTGAAACGTTGCTGTGCCTTGAGCGAGTGGGGAATCCCGGCCGGCATGATGACCAGTTCGCCGGTACGGGCGACGACCGCGTTGCCGCCGATGGTAATCAATGCTTCGCCTTCGATGATTTGTACGGCAGCGTCGAACGGCGCCGTATGTTCGCTTAAACCCTGACCGGCATCAAATGCGAATAATGTCAGGGTACCTGTTTTCCGATCGATCAATGTCCGGCTTACGACGGCATGGTCGCCGTAAGCGACCATGCCGGCCAGATCCAGTGCTTTGGCCTTGATGTCTTCCTGATTGTTTGTCGTCATGGTGTCTCCTTTATGGTTCCGTCAACATCGACGATGACTTCACGAAGTTCCAGATCCGATCGGCCGCTGTGTTGCACGGCTTGGCGGGCAATAGCCGTCAGACCGCCGCAGCAGGGGACCGACATGCGTACCACAATAACGGACGGTATACTCGGATCGCTTAGGATCGCCCCCAGTTTTTCGACGTAAGGCTCGGTGCGATCGAGTTTGGGGCAACCGACCGCGACACCGCGACCGCGGAGGAACCGCCAATGAATATCGGCTGAGGCGACCGGCGCGCAAGTGCTGAGCAGCACCAAGTCGCGGTTTTTGAAAAACGGAGCGCCTGGCTGGATCAGGTGAATTTGCACCGGCCATTGCCGCAGTTCGGAAGGAATGGCCTGTCCGACACCGTCGCGGCCCACGGGGGTTGCCGCCGGCGCATCGTGGGTCGCGGTCGCCATGCGCATGCGGGTTCCGGGACATCCGCCGCCAGCGGGACTGTTGTCGCCGCCGAACGGGCGGGGTGTAACCGGGGGCGATGGTCTTGACGTCTCGGTTTTTGCCGCATGCTGCGCGGCGGCCCGATCCATGCGCTCAAGCGCTTCTTTGCCGCCGGTTTGCAGTACGTGCCGGCGGGTGGCCTCTTCGTCAAACTCGTTCGCGTCACGTTCTTCGATGGTTAGCGCGCCCGTCGGGCATTCGCCGATGCAGTCGCCGAATCCGTCACAGAAGTTTTCGCGGATCAGTTTGGCTTTGCCGTTGACGATCTGAAGCGCGCCTTCGGCGCAGGCCGTGACGCAGTCGCCACAGCCATTACATTTCGCTTCATCGATGCGAATAATCTGACGTTTCATGGTTCCCTCCCTTATGCCAAGATGGTTTGAACGTCCGACGCTGCATCCGCGGCGGTATCGATTGGCGCAAGATTGAACTGTTCAGTCAGAATCTTGACCACTGGCGGCGTTGCAAACGCCGGCA
>PWZG01000129.1 GCA_003567575.1 PVC group bacterium
ACATATTGCAATGCAAATAGATACAACTATTTTTGGTTTTTCAAAAAAAAAAATGGGTTTGACGGCCAGCGCTTGTCGTGTGATAATAGCTGTGTATTTGGTGCTCGGTATGGTGCCGGGCCATTGATCGAAGCGGGAAGGCTAAGATATTCATGTGTGCCCCTGGTCGGGCCTCAAGGTATTTACCTTGCAAAACGCCCTGCGGAGCAAGCCGTTAGGCGCAGCTTCGCAGGGGGTTTTGCAAGAGCCTCGTCCTATAATACGAGAATAAATCGGGGATTTTTGACTTCGAATCACATGACGGTCCAAGCCGACAGCCACAGGGAAACCAAGTCATGAACACGCGCAAGCCCTCATCGTCCTTCTGCCACTGTCCCATCATGATTTTCGCGGGGGTATTCGCCTTTTGCGCGGGTATCGAAACGGCCAGTGCCCAGGGGTGGGAGTCGCCCGGGCTCGCGGGGAATCTGGAAAACTCGACCACGCGTCTCACGGCCAGTGGAACCATGACGTATCACGATACGCATCACCTGCGGCCGTTTCCCTCGTTTATCTTCAAACACGTGCGGGAAATGCACGTTGACCTGCATGCCGTGAGCCAATTCGGTACGCCGGAGATTACGAGGATCCAATTTTCGCTGCGGAATTCCAAAACGGATTTTTGGAACCATTGGCCGACACTCGAACCGCAGGACGTGAGTTTAGAGTCCGGCAAGAACCGTGCGTCATTCACGCTGGATCCCGCCCGCTTGGTGGCCGACCTGGGGGGTATTGTCGAATATGGTATGACCAAGATCCATGTAGGGGTCTGGTATGATATCCCGATGGAAGAGTTTGTCGATTACGTGGAGTTTGCCTTCGTGCTGGTACCCCGGTACCGGGCAAGCATGCACACGTTGTCGCCGTCCCTGACCATCGAGATGGGCGAATTCTTGGAGCTAGAACCTTCCTCGAATCCATATTACGGGGTCGAGCCGGTCGAGGTTCCGGCATCGGGTGTCGCGATTGCGCCGGACTCCGATACCTTCTTTTTTGATCCGCCGTCCTTAAGCTCCGAGACGGGCGCGTTGACGTTTGATTACTTTGCCCAGGCGGGATCCTATGCTCCCGATGAGGATCGGAAGTCCGGGACGGCATTCGTTACCGTCCCGGACGCCAGCCGTCCCATCTACAACAATTCGCTGAGGCGAGTCTTTGCCATCGTGACTCATGTGTACGGCGATGTACGTATCCGGGCCGGGTTAAGTGGCGACTATCGTCCGCTGGAAGAACGGGCGGCGGTGTTGCCCCACGAAGAAATCCGGATGACGGTTCGGCCCGTGCCGCCACCTGGCGGCGGTTTTATCCGACCCAGATTGAGTCTTCAATTCTACGATGGGATGAGAGCCAACCTGGAGCTGACCGCAACGCATACAATTGCGGACAAGGATGTCGTTATCTCCTTTGATGAGACCGGCGCAGTGACCGAGCGTCATCGTAACTTTGTGACGGATCTGAGCGATTTCGTGTATACCGTGAGACATAATCATCACGAGTACATGCGAATTGGTATCCGGAAGACGCTGGGCTTTCTGGCCGGGAAAGTTACCGGCGGTTTCGGTTGGGTGGCCAGCAAAGGGGCTGAACATGCCATGGAATACGCCGTGGATCGGGTCAGCGACGCGAATCGACCGGCGCCGCAACGATACCTCGGGATACCGGATGGTCGTGTTCCGATGTCTCCCGGCACGGCTCCGGGTCTGGTCGAGCCTGTCGGCGCCGAGCGCTTTTGGGATGTCACGTGGTCGTTACGGGCCGACGGTAGCGTTTATTTGGAGAATAAGGGCAGCACGGTGGATTTGGTTGCCGAAACGCTCGGCGGCAGCGGTACGCGTATGGGTTCGTATTCCCGGGCACGGGTTGACTTGCAAAATGAAACGATCACGCAAGCGGCGGTATTGCCGCCGGATCCTCACCTGCCCGATATCGCGTTTTTGTTTGAAACCGCGGCATCAACCGTTCCCACCACGACGCCGTTAATCGAAATCGTCATTCCCTTTCCAAGCAGCGTCTATGTCCACCCGCGTACGCTGGAATGCCGTCTGAATGGAAACCTGATTTCGCCGTTCATGCGTTATCGTTACGATCCGGACCGATCCAGCGAGGTGGCCTCCTATCACGTCCCGCTGACGGCACCGCTGGCCGAAGGTCAGCAGGTGATTGACGTCGCGGTCCTGCGCGAGGACGGGGTGCGCTATGAAGCGACGTCGACCTTCACCGTCGAAAGCCAACCACGTTCACCCGCCGGAACGCGTGTCATGAACGGGCGCGAACGGATTTGCCTGCGTTGGGATGCCAACCCTGAGCTTTATATCACGGGATATCGTGTCTACCGCTCGACAGCGGCTGAAGATCCGGGGGAACAGGTGGGGTCGACGACCCAGGCGCTGTTTATTGATGCGGATGTCAGTGCCGGCGTCACCTATTGGTATCGTGTTCAAGCCGTGGGTCCCGATCGGGTTAGTGATCATGCCCCGGCGATTAATGGGCGGCTCAACCCCGCTGCCGGCCAAGACGCGCCGGATGCGCCGGAATCGTTGCTGGTTGAGGGGCGGAATCAAGCCGTTCACCTTCAGTTCGATGATACCGCGTGGAACGCCGTGGGCTGGCAACTGGAACGGGGCTTCTCCGAGGAGGGACCGTTCCTTCCGCTCTTGGACGGGGAACTGCTGGCCAGCACGGGATTTGTGGACCGACACGTGGACAACACAACGACCTACGTGTATCGACTGACCCCGGTAGGCATGGATGGGCAGCAGGGTCCCATGATCCTGTCCGCGCCCGTCATGCCCGCGGTTCCACCACCGGAACCGCCGACAGGATTAACGGCACACCGTATTTCCACCGGCGCCCGATTGCGCTGGGATCCTCCCGCCGCCGAGGCCGCGGTAACGGCCTACCACATTTACGCGGCAAGTGATACCCTGGACCCGTTTAGGGCTGCCACGGTGCTTGCGCCCGATGTCGCGACCGATCTGATCCTGGATACGCCCGGGGTCTATTCATTTACCGTAACGACCGTCGGACCGGATGCCGCCGAAAGCGATCCGGGAGGCGCTGTTCTGATGTCTTGCCAGTTGGAGTCGCCGATCGTGCATGTCGCCCCCGGGAGCCCTTCGCCCACGCCACCCTATTCGAGTTGGGCCACGGCGGCTCATGACATCCAAAGCGCCATCGACGCGGCGGATGACGGGCACATCATTCTGGTTAGCAACGGGATTTATAACACCGGTAGCCGGGCTGTATTCGGCACCATGGAGAACCGCATTGATGTGGATCGCGCCGTGATCCTGCGTAGCGTCAACGGACCGGAACACACGATGATCGAGGGCCAGCTTGAATACGGGTCCTGGGGCGATACGGCCATCCGCGCGGTTTACCTGGGCACCGGCGCCGTCCTGGACGGTTTCACCGTGCGCTACGGGGGCACCCGCGGATGGGGTTCTGAATTCGATCCGATCCATGAACAGAGCGGCGGCGGGATCTGGGCGGAAGCCGGGGCGAGCATTGTTAACTGCGTGGTCGTCTCGAATTATGCGCGCTTCGGAGGAGGGATTTACGGTTGCCATCCGCTTGGCGGATCGGGCGGGATATTTACAAGCCACATCCGGCACAACCACGCGATGCATGACGGCGGCGGCCTGAATCTTTCCACGGCATACAACAGCTTGATTTCTCAAAACCAGGCATGGACCGGTGGCGGCGGATTCTCCGTCAATCTTCACAACTGCACCGTAACCGCCAACCACGGCGTACAACGAGGAGGTATCGGCGGCGGCACACTCGTCAACTGCATCGTGTACGGCAACACGGACACGTCCGGAACGCCCAATTGGGGTAGCGGAAACATGTCGGTCGACATGACCTATTCCTGCACCACACCGGCGATCAGCGGGGAGGGAAACATCAGCGCCGATCCGCGCTTCGTCGATCCGGCGGGGGATGATTTCCGGCTGAGCGCGCAATCGCCCTGTATCGATGCCGGCTTGAACCAGCTATGGATGGGCCATACCACTGATCTGGACGGCAATCCCCGCGTGGTCGCGGCCCGCGTGGATATGGGCGCTTATGAATCGCCGTATTTTCGCGACACGGATCAGGACGGTATTCCGGATTGGTGGGAGATCCTTCACTTCGGCGGGCCCACGGCCGCGGATGCCAACGCCCTGTCGGCCAATCAGCGCGACACGATCCTGGAGTCATTCATCGCCGGACTGGACCCCCATGATCCCGACGCATCCTTTGGTACGCGTTCGTTCGAGCGTCACGCGCGAGGCTTTGAACTGCGGTGGCCTTCCGCATTCGGTCGCGTCTATCACGTTGAGCGTTCGTCAAACGCGGCCGCGCCGCAGGGCGGTTTCGAGATCCTTAAGAGCGACATCCCCGCCACCCCCCCAGAAAATTTGTTACAGGATACGGACACCCACCAGCAGCCGCACTTTATCTACCGGGTGAAGGTTACCGCGCCATGATCGGCCCGGTCGATCGCAATCGGGGCGATCGGTTGCGAGGGACAGAAGCATCGCATGTTCCGCGCCTGTGTCGGTGCGGCGGCGGGCATCAGCAATAGCAACACCGTTTTTATGGTCACGCCGGCCGTTCGGCGGTCGCTGACGACTGAAGGCTGTGTGGAATTGGCTGCCCGCGGCTGTCAGCGTAAAATGATGATGGTTCCCGCTGCTGAGGGGTCGGTCCTACAAATAACAAATACGCTGCTGAGGGGTCGGTCCTACAAATAACAAATAAGCGCGTCATTGCCATTTTTGCTCAAGCCGTTGAACGCGGTTCGCTAACCGGTTATCGTTCGCCATTGCCTGCTCCGCAAGCTTGACTTGGTAACTGACGCCAGACCCGCCGCCAAGCCCGAGAACCCGCACCACGTCCCGACGCGTCAGGCCGGCGTGTTTCACCATCAACCATGCCGCAATCCCTTTCCACACCTGGCCACGCCGACGCGCCAGAACTGAATCTACATCGCCTCCGGATAGCTTTGCGACTGCATCCAACACCTCGTCGGATTCGACCCTACAGTCCGGCAAGCGCCGAAAAGCAACATCCTCCGGACGCCGCCGGGATAGAAGCAAACGCGCGTGCTGTTCCTCCACCCAGTCACGGAACTTCTCGGGACCAATACAGCGTGCCGACTCATTCATGGCCACCATGAATTCTTCATCATCCTCCGCAAGGCCCGCTTCAACAAAACGGCGATAGGAGACATTGCGTGCCTTGCCGTTCACCAACGCCAGTATCGGCTCGTAGGTCACCCAGGGAACCCTGGCCAAATCGCCTATATAGCTCCGGTATGAACTCAAGACATATCGGCGGTATTCATCAGGCAAAACTGGTAAACGCGCACACCGGCATGCTCAACGCTCGCCTCCATGCGTGAATAAAACAATCGCCGATCCGCATCGTCGGCATAAATCATCTTACGTTCATTGCCACGCACCGTTACGTGATAAATGGCACCCGGAAACTGGATCCGCAATGATCTGCTCATGGCTCAAATATAGTCGCTCTAACAGGAATATTCAAGCTATTTGTTATTTGTAGGCCTGACCCCTGGCAGCCACCTGGCAGCCAAGAACGGCACAGTATGCGCGGCACTGCCTGACGACTGGTTCACCCGCTCGGCGGGACTCATCCTGCTCGGTTCATTCTGCCCATGCTCATGACGAGCAAAGGCGAAGGCTGCCAGCGCCAGGCATTCAAAAAGTCGGAGCCCGGTGCTTCGCCCGGGGGAAAGTCGTATGGATTGCGGAGCTGATAGAGACTGGGGTCGGTCCGGTAATGGATGGCAAAGCTCAAGTCCTTGGGCCCGCCCAGATTGAACAATTGCTTGGACCAGAAGAACGCCCCGCTGCCCGCGCTGATGGGGTCGCCGACCTCAAGCGGCTTGC
>PWZG01000041.1 GCA_003567575.1 PVC group bacterium
ACGGCCCGCACACCCGGAGGCGCACGTCGGGCCGACATGCGCCACACGGAAGGCTATCGTCCATCTTTTCCTATGTTCTCTCAAACGAGTGTGGGCCTCGTGATTTTCGCGGCGAAAATCAGGTTTTTCGGGATATGAAAGAACGGAGCACGATTACGGAACACGATTACGAGACGCGAGGATGGATACGAAAACGGAGGCCGGATGGGAAACCGTGACGATCATGCGAAGAAAACGGCGGGGGATTTGTCTGCATGCAGTCGCGCCGCGCCGCCGTCTCCAGATGTTGGCTGTTGTATAGCGAATTACAATGGTTTACGAAAAAAACAAATTTTGCGAAGCGCGCGACATCATGACATGCTTGAGGTTCGAAGTCAGCGGCTATTCGCGTAAAGCGCGTATTTTCAGCTACCAATCGAAAATCGAAAATCAACAATCCGCAATTCCGGGGTTCCGTTTTTGGTTGACGTCCATGGCTTGAATATGAAATAATCCATTGCTTGAATACGTGCTGCAAGAATGTTGCCAAGAATGTTGCGCTGATTGGGACCTGTGCCCCGTGGGGTGGATCGTAAAACGAACGTCGTACCGGAAATTTTAGCGACGGTCTGAAGGGCTGTTTTATCGTTTGTGATCGTGTTTATGAAACTCCTGTTACTAATCGTCTCGGAATTGTCGCGCCATCGCGCTCTGATAACGGCGGGGACCGCCGTCTCCGAAATATGGAGCCGGCCGTCCTCGGCCGCACGAGCGCAGGTAGCGACAAATATGAGACGCTTAATAATACGTTGTGCTTGGTTCTTTGTACTGCTGTTCGGCATCGTGTCGCATGGTTTTTCAGCGCCGTTGCCGGAAGCGGGTGCTGCATCGCGGGAAAGGGCGCAACGTTTACTGGCCGAGGGCGTGGTTTCCGAGGCGGCGACCGTGTTGACCCATTATCTACGCGATCATGCGAACGATATCGGCGCGCGTTATGATCTGGCGCGGATCCTTTTTGACTTGGAACAATATGCGGAATCTTTCAACCAATTGTTGCTTATCCCGGCGGACGATCCGGCCTATGGGATGGCCCGCAAGCACCTGCTGATGCGTTTACGGATGAGTGTGGCGCGCGATTTGGATTGGTCGGATGCCGATGCGGTGCTGGCTTTTGCCAGGTTATGTTCCCGCATGGGAAGTTATGAGCGCAGTGCGCGCGCCTACCGGCGTCTGCTGGCGACTACCTCCACCCCGACGCCGGGGTTGCAGCGCGAATATGCTGCCGTGCTTGGGTGGAGCGGGGATGCAGAGAGCGCGGCGCGCGAGTGGGATCGATACCTTCGGATGGCGCCGGAAGATATGGACGCGTGGCATCAATTGGCCCGGACGGATATGGCGTTGGGGCGTCTGGATGATGCGCAACGGCATTTGGAATCGGTTCTTGAACGTCAGCCGGGGAACGTGGCCGTGATGCTGGATTTGGCGCGTGTCCGGATTTGGCTGGGCGACACAAAATCGGCCGACCGAATTCTGGCGGATCTGCTGGCGAGAAACCATGAACCGGTGGACGTTGGTATCCTGCGATCGGAACTGTTGCTGCGTCTCGGAGAGGTCGAGGCGGCGTATGACGTTCTCCATCATGTTCTCAAGCATGCTCCAGGAGAGCGGCGGGCGACGCAAATGTTGCAGGAACTGGAAACTTCGAGGCGCATCGACATTGCCCGATTGCGTCGCCGAATCAGTCAAGAACCCGATAACGAATCCGACCGGATTCGTTTGATTGACATTCTGCTGGCGTTGGATCGTCCCGGCGCCGCCTTGCGTGAAATGGTCGCATTGGCCGAATTGCGTCCCGACGATGCCGGCATTGCGGAACGGATTGCAGAGCTTGAGGCCCGGCAACAACGCGATATCGTCCGCATGATGCGACGGATGGCAGGGATTCACGGATCGGATCGCAGACTTGAGATGTTGAAGGATTGGTATTCCAGGCATCCTGGGGATCTGCGGGCGATTCGATATCTCGATCGGCCGTTCTTACCGGCGCATTCCGCGACGCCGACGCCGCAACCATAATCAGGGGAATCCATGGTCAGAAAACTAATCCTGTTTTTACTGTTGCTGCTGGCGTTGGGATTCATTCTGATTTCCTACGTTACGGTGTTGCGCACCGACTACCGCGTGACGTCGGGCTTCGTCAATTTGTCCTTGATCTTGTTGTTCAGCTTTCTGGTCCTCCTGATCTTCCGATTCTTCGTGTTGATATTCATATCGTATCTTCACCATTTGGATCGCGCGCGAATGCCCAATCTGCGGGCACGCTATCATCACGATCCGGCGTCGCTACATTTGCCGTCCGTGTCCGTAATTGTTCCTTGCTATAACGAAGGGGTGGTCGTTGAAAAGGCGATCCAGTCGCTGTTGGAAATTGAGTATCCCGATCTGGAAATCGTGGTGGTTGACGATGGATCGAGCGACGATACCTATCAACGCGCGGCCCGTTATGCCGGACGGCACGGACATATCGATGTGACCGTGTTGCGGCAGCGTAATCGCGGCAAGGGCGAAGCGCTCAATCATGGGATCGGCTACGCCCGCGGCAACCTGCTGGTGTGTGTCGATGCCGATTCTCGATTGGAGACCGACGCCCTGCTGTATGCCGTGCAGCATTTCCGCGATCCGCGCATCGGCGCCGTGGCCGGCAATGTCAAGGTCGGCAACCGGCGAAACTTTTTGACGCGCTTACAGGCGTTGGAATATATCGAAGGGCTGAACATGGTCCGCCGCAGTCAGGGCTATTTCAGTACGGTCAATATTATTCCGGGCCCCATCGGCGTGTTTCGGCGCGAAGTACTCGAAGATGTCGGGGGGTACGATCGCGACACGTTTGCCGAGGATTGCGACATCACGATCAAGATTTTAATCAAAGGCTGGAAAATCGCTTATGAACCTTTTGCGATTGCCGTGACCGAAGCGCCGGAGAATTTCGTGGGTTTTTTCCGGCAGCGTTATCGGTGGACGCGCGGCATTCTACAGGCCTTGCGCAAGCACAGCCGCTATCTGCTGCACGGCGCCGGATTTTCCAATACCTTCGTGCTTTGGTATATGGGATTCGAGGCGCTTTTGTGGCCGGCGATGAATATTTTTGCTCAAATCTATTTCTTGTACGTGGTGGTTTTTTTTGATATGACAATGTTTGTGATTTTCTGGTGGGGACAATTGACGGTGCTGGATCTGGTCGCCGCCATGTTCTGCATCGGGATGGAAGATGAAGATTTCCGACTGACGCCGTATGCTATTTTATATCGCATCTATTTTGTCGTGGTGACCGATGTCTGCAAGGTGATTGCAACGGTCGAGGAACTCCTGCAGGTGCGGATGACTTGGGGCAAATTGCAGCGTACGGGACGAACCGAGTGATTTATCGGACGATGCCTGTTCGATAGGGTCGGTTGACGCAAATTGAGACGAGCGGGTGTTCGGAGGCGGTTTGAACATCCGGCAAACAAAAAGGGAAACCATGGGAAACATGATCGGCATTCTTTCGACAGTGATATTGGTCAGCACGCTGGCGACGCTTATTTTCGCGGTGGGCGCCTACGTGATGGCGCGCCGTCGCCGCATCAGTAATGACGATGAAGCGGGGGAAGGCAACGAGATTCCGGAGCAGACCGAGCCATTGCGTCAGGCGCCTGAATCGACGCAGGCCGATCTCCCGCCGCCGCCGCCGGTTCCGGTCGCCAAGCCGGCCAAGGCGTCGACGCCGGTTAAAGTCTCGCAGCCCACCCCGCCACCATCGCCACCCCCGGCGGCCGACGCGGTGAATGCTGCTGTTCCGACGCCCGCATTGCTCGATTCGCCGCCGGCAGCGCAAGCGACACCGGGCAACAAGGGTCCGAAACCCCTGTTTAGAAGGCTGACATCGGAAGGCGATCAACCGGTGGATTTCAGCGACCCCGAGAAGAAACCCGGATGGGATTGGGAATAACAAATGGCGCAATTACGTTCACGTAAACGATTGACACTGTTCGTTTTTTTTCTGATGGTGGTTAGCGTGCTGGTAATCGCGCTTTGGCAATATCATCAGATGGTGGTTGCGGTGTACGACGGGGCCTCGGCGTCCGTTTACCGACGAATGCTGCGCCCCTTCAGTAGTGCGCCTGACACCATTGGCCAACGTCCGATTCGGATCGCATTGCTTCAATCCGTGACCTCGGACGGCGAGCCGGCGGTTGGCGACGGGTTGGTCCGTCAATGGGAGCAAGTGCTGACACAGCAGGGATTTGGCGTCAGGCGGATCGCGGCGGTGCAATCGCGAGCCGATCTGGCCGGCTTCAATCTGGTGATCGTTCCCGGCGCGGTCGGACTGAGCGATACGGAACTGACTATGATCAAGGACTTCGTCGCCCGCGGCAATGGCGTGATCATGAGTTGGGCCGCCGGGACACGGGATCAGGCGGGGGGATGGCGTGAGCCTTGGCTTTTACGTCATATTGCGGGCATCGAATTGGATATGTCCGCGACGGACGACGAAAGCGAGCGGCCGATGACGGTTGAATTCGATGCGCAATCGCCGTTTGCCACGGGTCTTGAACCGGGGGTCGATTTGTCGCTCACACGGTTCGATCGACCGTTGACGGCTCGTGTGCTCGAATCGCGGACCCGGGTGGCCGGCGCCCGCGGCGACGCCTTCACATCATGGAGGGAATACGACGAGCAGCGGCGTCCGCGACCCATGCGTGAGCGGGCCATGATTGTGCATGGCGATTATCTGGCGGGACGTTTTGCATGGATGGGTTTTACCGTTGCCTCCGGAACCGCGGCGCCGGAACAGCAGGCGGCGTTCCAACAGGTGATCCGCAATGCCGTGGTATGGACCACCCGCCAGCCGATAACCGTAAAACCCCACTGGCCGGAGACGGTTGGCAGCGCGTTCACGCTGGCGTGGCGCATATCGCGCGCCGAAGATGTGGACGATCGACTGCCGGCGCTGGCGCGGGCATATCGGATTCCGTTGACGTCTTATGTGGCGCCGGATATGTTGCGAGAGTCCGGGGAACTGGTCCGTTCGTTGGCGACAACCGGACCGGTGGCGTTGTTGTTGTCCGCGGATTCATCAGGGGCGGCCGGCGCGCCGCCGTCGTTGACGGCGCTGCGTTCCTGGCGTGAGCAGTTGGCGGCAGTCAATCGCGGCGCGCCGATCGGCTGTTTAATAGGGATCGAGGCCGGTACGGAATGGCTGGATCGGCTGGTCGAGGCAGGGTACGATTATGTTGCTCGTCCGGATTCCGCGCACGGGTTGCCAAGGCTCTTGCGTACGCATCGTCGGGTGCCGGTCTTTGTGCGCGTCCATGAGCTATGGGAATTCCCCGATACGCCGATTGAAGTGGGGCCGACGGACTCGACGTCATTGCTGCGCTTATTCGATTCTTCGTATGAAACCGGCGCTTTACTGCATCTGAGCCTTTCCTCCGCACGGATAGATGACGCGGTATTGCAAGCTCTCGACGATTTGTTCGCGCGCATCCGACGTCGTCGCGTATGGACGGCGCATACCGCCGATGTCCTGGATTTTTACCGGGTGTGGGGGCATTTACGGGTGTCGTCCGATTACCCGACGCCGCATCGCTATGTGGTTCAGGTCAGCAATACCGGAACCCGGCCGGCTGACGATTTCAACGTCATGATTCGTTTGGCTTCAGCGCATCGAACCCTGGATATTACGCCAACCACCCTCGGTACACCCGCGGTCCATGCCGTCACTGAAGATGGAATCACCTGGCGCTTTGATATTCCCCGCATTCCGGCTGGAAAGAACTTCATTTACCACGTTTACCGACATTGATCCGGGGTCACAATTCGATTAAGACAGGGTTATGTTGACGCGCATCGCGCAGCTCGGCACGCGCTTCCGGCGTGTCGGATGCGCTGATCGATAGGCGTGGTTCGCCGGTTTCGCCCGGCAACAGCAGGCGGCTGCGGCCGATCCCTCGCATATTGATCGAGCCGTTGCGATGGATTAACAGGATGACATGGATATTTAAATCGCCAAGGTCGCGGTCAAGTTTGTCAATCATGTTCTTATCGGGTGGTTGATCGAATTCAAGGACAAAACCGTCAGTTTGATGAACGGCGGATGCCTGCAGGATGTTCGCCGCATGCAATGTGGCGGCGGGATCGACTTGGACATGGGGCGCCAGCCGGAATGCATGGTATCGCGCGAACAGACGCGAAAAGCCGTTTTTCTCGTCGCTGACACTTGACCACCGTCCGTTGGCGTCGATCGAAAAGCCCGATGGACTGAGCGTGTTGATCTGTGACGTTAAACCGTGTAAGCGTTCCGCCAACCGGTCCGTCTTTCCCGATTCGCGGGGTTCGTCGAACCGTGCGACAACCGGGAAAATCGGTCCGGCACTGATGCGGCGCAACGTCATTTCGGCATTGCCCGGATTGATCGATCGCGCGGAAAAGGCAACCCATCCAGGGGAAATGTCTTCCGCCAACGCGACAGCATGGACCCCCCATGGTTCGCCGTCGATGTAGCCGGTTGCGCCGCTGCCACGCACCTCAAGCCGCAAGCGGGCGCCACCTTCCGGAAGCCGCCACGGATGACTTTGATTATTCAGTAAACGCGATTCTCCGTCGCGAATACGCCATACCTGCAGGCGCAGTGATTCGCCATCGGCATCGAAACCGAAACGGATCATGTGGTCATGCGAACGTCGTGCGGTGAGCCAAAACTCCCCTCGTTGTTCGGCCAGATCGGCTTCCACGAAAACGTCATGCCAGCGCTCGGTCCCGTTCAAGCGCAGCAACACGTCTTCCCGCCCCGGATCGGCTTTTACACGTATGCGTCCACGTTCGGTTTGCAAGGTTCCGCCATCCACGCGCCAGGCCGTCTGCGTCGGCAGGGTTTCAGCCGTCGCCGTAGTCATTGTGTCGCGAGGCCTAAGCTGATCCAGGATTTTCGCGGTTGCGCTGTCGTCATCCGCCGCCGCTCTGTTCAGCAGGGGTAGCAGGACTTCGGCTTCGGGCAGCACCAGCAAATCCGCGTCGCGAATCCCTTGCAGGATTTGGCGACGCTGTTCGGGGGTCTCGGTAACCCGCAGCAGATGTTCCATGGCCGACCGTCGTTGCGATGCGTCCGGCGCCAGTTGCGCCATAATTAGCAGACCTTTAAAATGATCCGGCCGCTGTTCCAGCAACCGTTCGACCCGTGAACGGCTTTGGTCGAAGTGTTTGTGCCGGTGGAACCAAATGGCCTGCGCCAGCAGAATCGATGGATGGTTGGGGAACAACAGGTCATAGGTGAAAAGCAGATTGCGGGCTTCGTCATGTTTCCCGGTCGCGTCAAGCCAGTCCGCCATCAGAATGGCTAGATCGATGTTGCCGGGATCGCGGTCCAAGCTCTGACGATAGAATTCGATGGATTCGGTGTGATAACCGAGGCGTTGCAAGGCGTCGCCGATACGCCGAAGGGGGGTCGGGTGCCCGGGGGCGCGTTCATGCCAGTCGAACCAGAGGCTGATCGCATCCTCGTACTCGCCGCGCCCATAAAGGGCTTCGGCTTGATCGCGCTGATGTTGAAGCTGCTGGCGTTCATCATCCGCCGAACGATCACGATCCGTGTCGAAGAGATCGTAGACCATTTGTAAATCGACTTCGGAATCCGGCGCGGGGACGCGGATCTCAACCGCGTCGCCGCGCTGTCGATCCGGCGTACCGTCGACGGTGGTTACCCATTGGATATCCGGCACACGGCCCAGGCTAGCCGTGACCGGCATGGGTCCGGTGGCCAGCATGGGCAGGCGGATCAACAACCGGTATCCGCGGGTTTTGAGTGTTTCCGCCAGGTTGCGCCCCCAATCGACCAGACGTGATTCCGGCCAATGGGCGCCGTCATCCAGACGGAATAGAATGCCGTCGCTTTTCGTGCTCTCGATGAGGGTTAGCACCTGCTCCGGGGTCCATCCATTCAGCGCCTGGGATTGTTTCAAGGTGACATGGGGAATCACATCCCAGCCGTGGATGCGGGCGGCGGTCTCGATAAGATCGGTTTGCCGGATGAGCTGCGAACTGACCGAACCGGTTGAGCTTATTCGGTTTAGTGGAGGACTGACCGCGGTCAGATGGTGTGCTTGGCGCCCCATCCATCGGATGCCGTATGCATCGTGTTCGCGCGGACCGTCCAGCAGGGCAATCGTCGTCGACGGCGGCGTGACGCTAAAGGCGGCAATCGTGGCGCTGGCCGGCATGTTGTCGGCGCTGGACAGGCGGATGCCTATCAATCCCGTCGTTGCCGGTTCATTCATAGGTATCAATCCGCCGAAAAGTGGTTGCCCATCGAGCGCGATCCATAGTTGATCATTGCGTTGCGTGATTCGGAGACGTGACTCCTGCGACGCGTTGAATCGGCGGTAAGCGCGGGCTATTTCGTGGGTATACTGCCACCGGCTTCGGAGCAGGGCGATGCGGCCGTCTGAAGACAGGCGCAGTTCCCAGCGGCTGGATTCATCCGCGGCCGCCATAAACGGGATTCTCAGGATCCCGTGATCCATCGAAAAACGGATGTCGGCCTCGAACGCTTTCATCGTGTCGCTTCCGGCCAGCCAAAGCCCGGTCACGTCGCCCGTTTTCGACTGCAAAACCATGTGTCCATCTTCGATGCCGGGTGATCCGAAGATCGTGGTCCATGCGGCGCGTTGCGGTATGTTGAGCGTATCCGCGGTTTCAAATGGTATTTCGCGGTATGTCCGCAAACGCTGCGCCAAGTCGCGTTCGCTCCATTCGGATGGAACGATCCGGCTGTTCAAAAAGAAGCGGTCGGATTGCCTGGTGTTGAACGCCAGTTCACCCGCGACGAATCCCAACTCGAAGAACGGTGGTGCGTTGCGGGCCAGCAAATGCCGTTTGATATCATGATTCGCGTCATGCTCTGAATTGGACGGCGTGTACGGGTAGAGCAGGGCCATGACCGGCGAGGGGAAGGGAGCTCGCATCACGGTCCTGAATCGCCGGTGTTGTCGCACCGCGGTTTGATCCATTTTGTGCAAGCGGTTGTAGTGAGTTGCCGTCGTTTGCGAATTATCGAGCGCGAGGTCATCAGCGAGCGACGGATCGGCCGCGACCGCATGGTAGGTTGCGGCGATATCCCAGTGAGGCGTCGCTGCCGTTTGCCGGAGCACCCGCCAGGCGGGACGTTGCGGGCGGTCCGGATCGATGAACAAGACAGCCCGCGCCCGGGTTTGCACCACGGCCAGTTTCCATGCATCCCAACCGCGGGTCGATCCCCGGTAGTCAACCCCGATCAATACGGATTGACTCGGCAACGGGATGCCTTCGCGCATCAAACGCTGAACATCGTGCAACCCGATGAACGTGTAGCCGGCCTCCGTCATCTCGGCCAGATGACGGCGGAACCGTGCCGGCGACATGCCGCTTGCGTCATCATCATCGGTTTCGTTCGCGATGTACATCAGTGAAAGGAAACCGGATTCGGACCGGTGATCGATTTCGGGAATCGGCCAGCGGGCGCTCAGGTAGAACGTGTAGAGATGCGGCAAGGCCAAGGCGATCATAGCGATGGCGATGCATCCGATCAGGATTCGCTTGGGATAGCGTGATCCGAGGCGTCGGCCATAGCTGTAAAGATCGCGCAATGTGCGTCGTGGCTTCGTGCCTGCCGGCAGCGGGTCGGTTGTTGCTTTCATGGTCATGTCTCCTTAAACTCAGAACCGCCGTAACAAGGTTGCTTGCATGCGGCTCATAGTGTAGTTGGAATTGTAGTTCCAGTCAATTCGTAAATCCATTTGCCAGCCGGCATCGAGGGGACGTTGCCATCCGACGCCGACGCCATAGGCATTGTCCCACGCGGTGGAGGTCGACGCCGGTTCCGGAATCGGATTGTCGGAATCGGCGGCCGGTGTGAATTCGGTTTCGCGACCGGCGCCGGCCTGTAGGGTCAGGTTGTATTGTCCGCCGGCTAATTGTCCTCGGCGACCGGCCATCCCGTAGTAGCCTTCGAACCGGCGGGGTGTCCAGACGGAAGGGGTGTCCCGACGGCTTATAAAATGCGCCAGGCGACCGCCGACAAAGATTCCCCGCCAGGCAACCGGCGCGTAGGCAGGTTGAAGATCGAGTCGCAGCAGGCTGTTGTTGTCGGACCAGTGTTCCCACGTTGTTTGCCCCGACAATGACCAGGCTTGGGCGATATCCCAGCGGCCTTCAAGGGTTGTTGCCGTTCGCGACAGGCCGCGAGTCAGCGCCAGCGCCTGCTCCGGGGTATCCGCCCGAATTGCCGCGCGAAGCGCCAGCTCGGGGGATAGCCGCCCATGCGCTTCCGCCCGGCCTTGCAGCCGGTCGCCATGCGCGTCGCCCGACCACCCCCGCCAGCCGATTCCCGCCGCCCAGATCCATCGTCGGTCATCAATAAACGATACGAGCAGTTCGGTCAAGGTCTCGTTTAAACTGACGGTATCACGCGTTGTCTCTTCACTGTCGCTACCCTGCTGCGTCAGGCGTCCCGTGCCCGCCCGCAAGGTTAAATGGATATCCGGTTGCAAGGCCAGGCCGCCTTGCGCCATGAATTGCAGGTGTCGCGCCTTGAAGTTGTCCTGAAACCAGGATGCATCGATCCCCGCCATCCGTGTGGGTCCTCCGCGGTGATCCGTGACGGTTGCCGGCATGCCGAATACGGACGCCATATTGGTCGTCAATCCGGTGGTCAGGGTGGTCAGTGCGGATTCGGGGTAGCCGGCTGTACGCAGCCGTTCCAGCGATTGGCGGGCAATTCCCGGTTGGCCATGCCATTGCGCGAATTGCAGGCGGGTACGCTCGGCCAGAATGACGGGATGACGATCGATCAAGTATTGGACGACCTGGTCGCCGGACCAGTGGATGGGCATCTCATGCCGGCTGTACAGGAGCGGGTTGGCGCCACGAACGGCATGCCCGAATGGTGTTTGAATAAATCCGATCGTATGCTGATTGGCGGCATGTTGCAAGTTGATCGGAACGGCATCCGGCATGTTGGAGATACCTTCCTGGCCGATATCGCCGTAGGGGTAGGCGACGCCCCGGACGGGATGTCCGAGGCGTTGGGATATCCGTTCACGCGCATAACGGTATTCATGTTCGATTCGCAAGGCATATTCAGTTGCGGTTTCGTACCGGCGTTCATCCGGGAACCACTGCCGGATCGCGGCCGGCCGGCCGCGGGCGCCGCTGCTGTCGATGGGGTAGCGGTCATGCGCAAGGTAGAGGTGGCTGCCGTATTCCCAAACACCGCTTTCGGCGTAGTGGGCCAGATCGTCCCATGACGCCAGATAAGGGTCGACGCGATCGACGAAACCGGCGATAATGTGTTGCCCGAACCGTATGCCATATTCGATGCCGATCGGTGTGGCGTAACGCATGGCGCTTTCCAATGCATCGTCGAATGTAATCGCGACGACGCGCCGTATCCGACCGTCGGCGGTTCGCCCTGCGGCCGGTCCGAGACGTTCCCAATGCTCATGAATTTCTTCCGGGGTCAAAAATTCGTAGCCTGCATGCATCAAGGCGAGCAGATGTTCACGGAAACGTTTAGCGGACAGTGGCGGTCCGTAATCGCTGGACGTCAATGCGTGGTGCAGCATGACCGCCGTCGCGCCGCGTTCACCGGCCGCGGCCAAGCGGTCAAGCGCCGCGTACGCGGCTTCAAGGTCATAGTCCGCGGCGTATAATCGCGCTTGATACCATTCCAGATAAGGATCCAAGGGATTGAATTGGCGGATGACCTCCAGATAGCGGCGCGCATCAGCGATGCGCGGCCGTGCCAGCGCAATTTCGAACAACATCATGTGTGTCCGGTAATGACGCGGGTTGAATTCCCGCAAGACGCTTAGCAGCATGGTTTCCGCCTCGTCGTATTTCCGTTGCTCCGTCAAAGTCGTGATCAGGGCCAGCCGCACGTCCACGTTTCGCGGCGCCGCGGCCACCATCCGGCGGGCCAATGCTTCATGACGCCGAAGGGATTCGATATGGGAATCGGCTGATGCCGTCCGGCGCCGGAGTGTCAAGAGACGGTTTTTCAAAAACAAGCGATCGTCGTGGTCGTCGGTTACATCGATTAAGCGTTCGACCCATGGGATGGCTTCCTGGAGACGTCCGCTGAATTCGGCTTCATCGGCCAGGATGGTCAATGCCGTCAAGTGCTCCGGATCGTTTCGCAGAATGCGGTGCGCATCGAGGATCGCGGTTTGCGGCGATCCGGTGTGCAGCATCGCCAGCGCTTCCCCCGTCCGGATGTCCAAGTCGCCGGGATGGTCGGCGCGCAGCGATTCCCACAACGGCAGGGCTTGGTCGTAGTTCCAGTTCGATGACAGCGCCCGTGCCAGTTCCAGTTTGATTTCGTCGTTATCCGGTTGTTCGTTGTGCAAATCCTGCAAGCGGTCGATGGCTTCGGTGAGGTGTCCTGCCCATCGCAACGTACGCGCCAGTTCAAAGCGGATGTCGTTCTGGTCAGAAGCGATTTCCAAACTGCGCCGGAATGATACGATGGCTTCTTTCAATCGATTATCCGCCAATTCGAGGCGTGCGATCAGCGCATGGACTTCGGCGCGTTCCGGCTGCAGACGCCGCCACGTCAGCCATGCTTTGCGGGCAAGATCAAGCCGCTCGAAGTGCCAGTATGCCCATCCCAGTTCACGCCAGGCGTGATGATCTCCCGGTGCGTCGGTAACGCGCGCTTCGAGGGCTTCGATATCGGGATCGGGCGTTTCCAGCGGGGTTGGCTCGGATACGTCGGGCGGCGCATCAGGCGCTGAAAGCGTCAAGTTATAGGCGTCGGCCGTAAGGGTCAGAATCGCGAAAAGTGTTACCGTTGAAAAAAACGATCGTTTCATGCGGTGTCAGAAGCGATAGGTAATGCCGGCGCCCAGATGGGTTTCATTGTAACGGGGCGACTCTTCGTAGGCCACCAGGCCATGGGCTTCCCATTGTTCACCCCAGCGCAGGATGCAAGTGGCTTGGATGCCGACGGTGGTCTCCCAGCGCGATTCCGGCGGATTCCGTCGGACATCCTCCAGGATTTCATCTATTTCATCGATTGCCTGCCGTCCCCAGCGACCGCGGCGGGCATCCGCCTGAAGGGATTCGTACACTGCCAAAAGATCGCGATACTCCTGCTCCGCCTCCGGCCGGATTCGTTCACGCGCCTTTCCGACCCGGCCGATCAGGCTGTAGCCTTGGCGTCGCCAGTTGCCGCGAAATCCGGCTTCCAGATGGTATCCCTGCTGCCGGTAGGGCGTCCAGTAATCGCGATCTTCCGACCGGCTGTCGTCTTCCGCGTAGCGAAACCCTGCGACCATGCCGGGCTCCCGCCACAGTAGAACCATCGGCAGGATATGCCAGTGCGTGCGCCGGTTGGAATCCGAAAAGATGTATTGCTGCGCCGATCCCCACAAGTCGAAGCGATCATTCGGCGTCCAAACGCCGTGCAATCCGGCGCGATCTTGGGTCAGTTCGCGCCGCATGGCCCGCGCGCCGGGCGTGCTGTCGTGTTCGTATTCCAGCTTGAGATCGATCGGTTCAACGGGGCGTATGTTCAGGCCGGCGGACAGATTCCATAATTGCCAGTCGGCATCACCGCTGTACTCCCGCCGTCCCAGGCTGGCCGACAGCACCGTGCGGCGCGGCAGCATGGCGGCGGCGGACAGACTGAAGGAGCGTTCGTCGATGGCAACATCCGGCAGTCGCGCGTCGGTGTTCTCGGCATGGGTCCGAATATCGGGTTGGGTATGACGTCCGGCGCCCGCCTGTAACGCCAGCGTGAATGCGGGTGTCAGGTGCAGGCCGCCCGTCAGCCGGCCGCGGCGGCTATCCGAGTCGAGACTGTCGCTGAACATGCGGCCGTCAATGGCGAGGTAAGGATTTTCGGGTTGCGGTTTCCAAGGCGCTTTACGAACGTCGTCGACGACCACGGGAAGATCGAACTTCCGGGCCAGATGGGATTGAATAAACGTTTCCAGTTGGTCTATGCCGGACGCGGGATATCCCGAGCGCTCCATTTGAGCGAGTGTTTGACGCGCCAGACCGCGGCGTCCTTCGAAGGCCGCGAATTCGATACGCATGCGCTGGGCCATAAAGACGGGATGATGCGCGGTCAAATGTTCGACCACTTCATCGCCGGTCATCCAGGGCATCGGTTCATAGCGTCCGAAAAGGAACGGATTGTCGCTTTGTACGGCATGCCCCTGTGGTCGGGAGATGAATCCCATGCGGTAGAACCGTTCGGCATGCGCCAGATTGATGGCGGGCGCCAACGGTTCGTTGGATGCCAGTTGTTGGCCGATATCGCTCTCGGGGTAGGCGCAGACGGTGATGTTGCGTGCCAGGCGGTCCTGTAGAAGATCGCGGCTATCGCTGTATTCGCTGCGGATCCGGTCGCTGAATTCATCCGTGGTCTCGAGCCGGTTGTCGTCATCGCGGCGAATACGGTTGGCCAGCGGCGCCCTTGGCTGGTCGGCCAGAAAGACGCGGGCGGAATCGTGGGCGTCGAGCAGCAGGCTGCCGTATTGCCAGGTGTCGTTCCGGCCATGCCGGCGCAACCTTTCCCAATCGGCCACCAGGGCATCTTCCTTGTCGACCGCACCGACGGGAATGAACTGTTGCAGGGAGATTCCCATCTCGCCGGCCAGCTTGCCCGCCAACGTCATCGCGGGTTCCAGAGCGCCATCGAAGGTGATAATCGCCGCGCGTGACGGCGCGATTCCGGCCACGCGTTCCGGTTGCTGTCCCGTCATGGCCATAAATTCCGGCAGTTCATTGACCGTCAAGAAACGGTATCCGGCGTTTTGTAACGCCTGCCAGTGTTCACGCAAACGATGCAGCGGCATGGCGGGACCGATCTCGCTGGACGTGATCACCGAGTAGCGGAGCACCGCTGCCGCGCCATAGCCGCCGCGCCGTTCGAGTTCGTCAAGCGCTTCATGGGCGCTTGTAAAGTCGCCGCGCCGGGCATGATATTGCGCCTCGTCGGCCAGCAGGTAGGGATCCCGGGGATTGAAAGCGCGTATTCGTTCGAGATGTTCCCAGGCTTCCTCGAAACGGAATCGGGCCATGGCGATGGCGTACAACCCGCGATGAGCGCGGTAATTGTTGGGGTTGTAACCGCGCAGTACGTGGTACAAAAGGGATTCGCTCTCTTCGAAACGCCGGTCCATCAATAATAATTCCGCGAGGATCAACATCGCATCGACATTCGTCGGATCGTCTTCCAGAAAAGCGCGCGTCGCGCGAATCGGCACGTCGATCATGTAACGCAGCGGATTCTCCTGATACAACCGGACCAACAAGGTCGTCAACCGGCGGTGCAACGCCCGGCGGTCTTCGACGTCTTCGGTTGCCGCGATGGCGCGCCGGAAAAACGGCACCGCCCGAACGGGTCGATCGCTGTACTCGGCATCATCGGCCAGAATTGACAGGGCAAGCACGTTGCGCGGATCGTCATCGAGGATTTCGCGGGCGATGGCCACCGCGTCATCGCGTTGTCCCGTATGGAGCAAAGCCTGCGCGCGGCCCAGGCGGTATTCGGAGATATCCGGCGCCACATCCAGCAGTTGATTCCATAAGGGCAGCGCCTCATCGTAATGCCAGGCGTATTGCAAGGTTCTCGCCAATTCCAGCGCGACGTCCAACCGGTCGGGATCTTCGTCGAGTAACTCGCGTCCCAGTTGGATGGCATCGCTCAGGCGTCCGCGCCACAAATGGACGCGCAATAAATCCAGCCGGGTTTCATACTGGCCAGGATCGAGCCTCAGCGAACGCCGCAGCAAATCGGTGGCTTTGCCCAATTCACGGCGGCTGGCAGCGATGGTTGCCAGCCATTGGTAGACGCGTGGCTCGTCGGGCGCCAGGGCGCGCAGTTGCTCCCAGAGGGTTTCCGCGTCGTCCTGGCGGCCGGTATGCCAGTAGGACCAGCCCAGCGTTTCCCAGGCGCCGATCAAGGTCGGATCTGCTGCCAAGGCTTGTTCCAGCTTGGGAATGGCCGCGTCATAGTCGCCGTCCTGGGCGTCCATCATGCCGTCATACATATTTCGTAAGGCCGGCGTTACCTCGAGCGGATCCAGGGCGCCGATCGTTTCGGCTTGCAAGGCCGATACCGAGATCGATGCGGTCAGGCAGACGATAAACAGTCGTTGCAAGCTATTTTTTTTCATTTGTCTCCCAGAAGAAGTTCCAGCAAATGTTCCGTCATCAGATCCGCGCCCGCGCGGTTCAAATGGACCCCGTCCGGATCGCGTATCTGCACCGGCATACCGCGCGGGCCGACGATGTACGGCGAGTAGGCGCCCGGTTCCCGGCTGAGAAGGGTTCGGGTCGGTACGAAAAATGCGCGTTCCCGATTGCCCGCGGCGGTCACCAGCACGCCGTTGATCAAGGCGACATCGCTTTGGATGCGACGATCGCGCATGTCCGGTAATTCCAGCCAGTAAACATACGCCCCCTTTCTGGCGCTCAATCGATCCATGGCGACTCCGACACGGCGCTGGTATTCGGCGCTCCATTCCGGCGTTCCGGGACGGATGACGCCGTCCGCCGTCTGCATCGGCTGTAGATCATTGGCGCCGAACCAGACGACCGTCGCGTCCGGGTCGAAGTCGTCGACCAGTTCCTGGATTTTTGCGAGCCAGTCGAAAACATCCAAACGGGCCAAGCCCGACCCCAATGAGGTATGATGGCGGTTTTCAACCTCCGGGATACGGTCGATCCGTCGGTTGAATGCATGGGCGGTTACCTGCATCATCGAATCGCCGATCACCAATATCCGTTTCGGTTTGGCCGTGGGTTGTGCCGGGGTGATCAAGGCAGTAAGCGTCAGCAGAATGATTGCAACCGTACCGCATCGTTTCGTTGAGATGATCATGTGGGTCCCTCCTTTGTTCGTGGTAGTCGTTTTGTTTAAATCTTATCTTTTTCCGTGGCGGAAACCAAGCTGAAAATCAAAACCATTTCTGGAACTATCGTCAAACCGTCCGCGGCGGCGTGGATTTTGCACGTTTCGCTTCTCGGCGCATAGTCTTGCGGATCAGTCCGTGTTGTGGAAGCATTGTTCGAGGGTTTGACGCAACCATGGCAGACGGGTACGTTCCGCGATGGTAGCCAGGGGCTCGGCGGCAAACAACCAGGCGCGTCGTACGGTCCCGTAGGGTTTCAAAGCCACCGAATCGCGAATCGATACCCCGTTCATCAAGGCGGCAAAGATGCAAAAAATGGCGATCGCCACCGCCGCGCGCCGACGCGGTACCCCCGCATTGGTCTCCCGGCGTTTCAGCCCGATATCGTCCGATCCGTAAGGTTTCATAGTCAATGGTTTCCTGTAGTTTATTAAAATTGGAAATAGATAAACGGAGCAACGCCGCGGGGGCCCATGGCCAGAATCACGACCAGAACCATCGCCGCCAGCAGACCCTGCGCAATTACGGGCAAGCGGTTGAAGGCATCCCAGCCTCGTACTTGCCGGCGATTATCGAGGCATTGGGATGCCAGTCCCGCCACGATGGCCAACAGCAGTGTTGTACCCGGGAATTCCGGTGTGACGCGCCAGCGTGCCAGGTTGCGCAACATGACGCCCGCTTCGGCGAAGGTTTGTGATCGAAAGAAAATCCACGACAGACCGACCAGATGAAAGACGAGGCATTGACGCCCGAACCGTCGCCACCCGGTTAGTGTCGCCGCCCGCTTGGCCGGTCGTCCGGCTACAGCCCGCTCGATACAAAGGTAAACCCCGTGCAATGCGCCCCACACGATGAAGGTCCAGGCCGCGCCGTGCCACAAGCCGCCCAGTAGAAACGTCAGCATCAGGTTGCGGTAAACCCCCGCGGCGCCGACGCGTGATCCGCCAAGCGGAATGTACAGATAGTCGCGCAAAAAGGTGGACAGCGAAATATGCCAGCGTCGCCAGAAATCCTGGATTGAAGTGGCGGAATAGGGGGCATCGAAATTGATGGGGATATGAATACCCAGCAACAGACAAAAACCGATCGCCATATCGGAGTAGGCCGAGAAATCGCAGTAAATCTGAACCGCATAGCCGTAAACCGCCAAAAGGGTGTCGATGGCGCCATAAGCTTCCGGATAGGCGAAGACCGGATCCACGACGGTTTGGGACAGATAGTTGGCAATCACGGTTTTCTTAAATAATCCGCCCAGGATTAGAAATGTCGCCCGTCCCAAATCGATCCGTTCCGGCGGCCGGAACGCGGCAAGTTGCGGCGCCAGATCGCGGGCCCGCACGATCGGCCCGGCGACCAGTTGCGGGAAAAAGCTCAAGTACAAGGCGAAATCAAGCATGTGCCGGGTTGGCGGCATGACGCCGCGATACACGTCGATCACGTAACTCAAGGCTTGAAACGTGAAAAAGGAAATACCGACCGGTAAAACGATATCCAGCAATGGCAGCGAACAGGGAATTCCAAACCGAAATGCCAGCGCGTAGGCCTGTTCGACGAAGAAACCGTAGTATTTGAAAAACGCGATGGTCCCCAGGTTGAAGGCGACGGCCAGGACCAGAAACAATTTTCGCAATCGAGCGCCGTCGAACCGTTGCATGCTCCTCGCGCAGGCATGGTTCAAAATACTCGATGCGGCCAAAAGACCTAAAAAACGCCAATCCCAGTAACCGTAGAAAAAATAGCTGGCGCCCAGTAGCAACCATTTCCAAATTCCGGCAAACCGATAAAGCAGCCAGTGCGAACTGAGGACGACCAAAAAGAACAGCGCAAATTCAAGCGTTGGAAATATCATGATCAATAACGCACAGGGTTAGGAACGCCATATCGTTCGACGACGGAAAACTTACCCGTTGAAGACCCGGGATTATAGACGGATGCAGACTTGGGATGCAAGCTGAAAAATATTAACATTGAAATTCCAACTTGACAACCAAGCCCGGTTTTGCAATGCTTTCTCACATGAAAAACGGTATCAGACTTAGTTCAAAACGGCAACGTGTCCGTGCCGGATGGAAAGCGATTGGTTGTCAATACGATTCTTTACGATGGCATCGCGCGGCCGCGGCCTGATTTCACGCTTGCGGATCTCGGTTTTTATGTTGCAATTAAATCGAAACCAAGGGATACTTCCCGGGATATAGATGTAATGGAAAGGGAATTTTCGTTATGAGTGAACCAAAGCGTATTTTGGTTATTGAGGACGATTCGAGAGTGGCCGGATACCTGTCACGATTATTGCGCATGCTGGGATATCATGCCGATGTCTGCGATAACGGGGCGGATGGATTGCAAAAAGCGCATGATCCTTCATACGAATTGATTATTTCCGATCTTAACATGCCGGGCGAGCCCAGTCAGATGGACTTAATCCGCCGCTTGCGCGAGGTGCGTCCGAAATGCCCGTTGGTGGTGATTTCGGGATATCCTTCGCAAGATCGTTTGGAATCCTGTCGCGAGATAGGGGTGACGGAGTTTTTGACCAAGCCGTTTGAAGTTTCGTTTATTAAGAACATCCTTGACAACATGTTTGCGAATAAACAAGCCGCCGATTCGGCGGAAGGGACCATGAGCGAAGGGGAAAAATGATTTCCAAAACACTAACCGGTGTATCGTTTTTCGATGACCGCTACGGCGGGGCGTATCGTGGCCGTTCCATGCTGGTTAGTGGTCGCGCCGGCAGCGGCAAATCGTTGTTCGGCCTGCAATTCATTGTCCATGGTGTCCGGCAGGGCGAGTGTTGCCTGTTGCTTTCGGGACGGCCGGTGGCCGATGTGGCGATATATGCGGATGCCATCGGACTGCCGTTGGGGGATGCCGTTGAAAACGGCTCCGTCATCGTGTTGGAATACAGCGACTATGTGCCCGGTCAGGTTCAGGAGTCCGAGCTGGTGCTGCCGTCGGATGGGATCGTGCAGTTGCAGGAAATCGTGCAATCCAATGCCGTCCGGCGCGTTGTGCTTGACACCTGTTTGCCCTGGATGACAATGGCCGCGCCCGACGGGCTGGCGCAGCATGCGTTTTCGTTTGTGCGATCGTTTGACCGGCTTGGGGTCACGACGGTCTTGACGCTGCCCAAACCGGTTTCACCGGTCGCTTTCAAACTCAAGCATATCCTGGAGGATATCGTGCCGATCTCGGTAAACTTGACGTGGGATGAAGACACGAGCCGCCGCAATTGGATTGTGAACAAATATCTTGGGGAGTCACGACTGGATGGCGGCGTTGAATTTGACATTACTTCCGGGTTGGGTTTGCATGCCGCGCGGGGATCGACGCCGGCGGCATCCGATCCGGCCACCGATTTTCGCGCGACGCAAAACGGCGAGGGCCCTATGCCGTCCGGACCGTTGCCGGTCGATACCGCGGCAACTGATTTACAGATATCGGGCGTACAGCCGCCGCCGAAACGCGAGCGGATCCGCTTTTCCGACTTGGTCATTGGGAATTCCGGGAAACCATCCGAATCCGCGCAATCCGGGAGGGACGCGAAACCGGAGAAGCGTGAAACAAAACCATCGTTTGCCCGTATCCTGGACGAATCAGAGTAATGGTTTATGTATACTGCGTATTGGCATCTTAGCGAATTCCCTTTTGAAAACATGACGGATACCCGCTTTGCGTATTTGTCGGACCAGCATCGGGAGGGATTGGCGCGCCTGCTGTACTTGGTTCGGGGACGCAAGCTCGGCGGGGTTTTAACCGGTCCATACGGGGTCGGCAAATCGATGATTTTGGAACTTGTCGGACACAGTCTGCAAACCAGCGATCCGGATACTTCCAGGTTCGTGAAATTCGATACGCCGCCCGGTGGAACATCGGCTTTTGTACGCCGGATGTTTCAAGCCATGGGGGATCCTCGACCGCCAACCGAAGCATCGGATGCATTGCAACGGCTGGATGCCATGGTGTCTTCCGATGGGGCGACGAATAGCGAACCCGCTCGCCATACGGTTTTGGCCGTTGATGAGGCGCATTTGATCCGCGATCCGGCGACCTACGATTTTTTACATTTGCTGACTAATTTCCGCCTCGCCGATCGTGATAAGGATGTGCCGAAAGCCATGTTCACCTTATTGTTGGCCGGACATGACGACTTACAGCAGGCCTTGGAAAACCAACCATCGTTGCGACAGCGACTGCAATTGCTCTGGAAACTCGATGCGCTGGATGCGCGTCAGACCGCCGAATACCTGCAACGCCGAATTCAGGCCGCGGGGGGGCATGATTTGATGTTTGATGACGAGGCTATCCGTGAGATCCACCGCGCGTCTCGCGGATTGCCGAGGTTAATCAACAATATCTGTGATCTTTCCCTGATGATGGGATGTGCTTCCGGGGCGACACAAATCCAACGCAATATCGTACGGCAAGCAGTTGAGGACGGTGTGGGAGATGTTTCGGTGGCCTAACTGTAGAAAAATTGTGCGGTAGCCTTCTGTATATCGCGGTCGGGCACGAGACGGATCCAGTGAGCGCTCAAACCGCTGGGGAAAACGTGGCAGGCGTAGCCGTTATTGGTGGTAATTTGCTGGTATTGATGCCAGTTGCCTGTGCCTTGGAAATCGAGTTCCACGGTTACCGTCAGCGGTTCGCTGCCGTCGTGGCTGAGGTGCAGGCATTTTTCGTTGAATCCGTTCATTAGAAACGGGTCGGAGGGAACGTCGGCTTGCAGCGATGTTTCCCACCATGGCCCGCCCCAGCCGGCGGGTTTCCCGCCAAAATGCCAGAGATCATCGGTTTTGCCGAACCATAAATTGGCTTGAGGCTGACCGGCGAAGGGGTTGGCATCACCGATCGGCGTGGTCTGGTCGCCGGCCAGAACCAGCAACCCGTTCCATGAACAATAATCGCCGATAATCCGTAAGTGACGGCAGACCGGCACGACGCCCCGCAACGCGTTACCATAGGTCATCGCCGGCATTTCGTAGAATAAACCTCCGGCATCCATCAGCCAGCGTTCCGATTCCACTTCGCGGATACGGGGCCATTCCGTTGTGAACGCGTGATCCTGCGTGTGCGTACTCCTTGGCAGACGGTAGATCCGCCAGTCCGTTTCCGGCAGATAGACATATAGCAAGGCGGATGCCCGGTCCTGACCCACCGCGTAGATGGCATGCCCAAGATCCCCTTTGGCGCGACCGGTTACCGTATTGAACTGTGTGCGCGCAAGTATTCTCCATCGGTCGCCATCCCATTCCGCCAGCCGGCCGTCGCTTTCGTCGTGGGCGTAATCCTTGTCGAAATAACTGTTGTTGGCGACCACCACGCGTCCATGCCGGGTAAATGCATCCTTGAAATGCGGGCGATCCCGCACTTCCAGTTCGTCCATCAGATTGAACAGCAGCGATACTTTGCGCGTGTTAACGTCGGCTTCGAAGAATTCGCCTTCCATACCCAGAAAATAAACCATGTTCGCCGGATTAGTCAAATGTCGCATAGTGGCTGCCAGACGCACATCGACCAATTTCTCGAAGGTATGCACTTTGCCAACAGGATCGATGGCATGCGGACCAATAATCAGTTGGTTGCTTTCGGCATGGATCAAGCGGTTGGCATACGTGCCGACACGGCCGGCTGGATGCTTTGTCATGCTCATCTCGTTATCAACCGAAAACAGGCCCGTTCCGTCGCCGCTTTTGGATTTGTGTGCAACGTAGGTTATAAACCAGAGTCGGTCCGCCCAGGGCATCAGCGCGCCGATTCCGGTTTCGGTACGGTTGGGAAAATGATTGGCTTTTACAGCCAGATGCGGGAAAACGCCGTTTACATTGATCGGGTTGTGGTCTTTATTCATGGGGTCGCGCCGGTATTTGACATTGAAGTCACTTGGTTGCCGTTGATCATCCTGTTCCGGATGATTGTTTACGGGCAATAATATCAGATCCCGCCTTGAATTCAACGTTTTGTTTGCGGAACAAAACGTAACTGTTCAGGTAGCCCGGCGATGGGCCCGTTTTGGGCGAAGTAAGTCAGGCATTCCTGCCTGACTCGACGCCCGTTCAGGAAAGTCAGCCAGGAATGACTGACTTACTGGGGCTACCTGAACAGTTTCAACAAAACTCTTATGCGTTCGAGCACCGGGGGAT
>PWZG01000140.1 GCA_003567575.1 PVC group bacterium
CCTATCCGGATTGCAAGGGAACGCGGCCGGTATGAAAAAGAAGATTGACCGCATTGACCTTGTTGACCTTATTGACCGAATCGCTCCCATTGTCAGCAAGGTCAATAGGGTCAACAAGGTCATATCGCCAAACGCCATGAGTGAAGCCGCAAGATGTGATATCCAGAAGCCGTCCATGATACCGCCAGCCGGGCTTGACGCATGCCGGGCTTGAGAGTATGATGATCCGATCAGCCGAATTATTATGATTAAGGAGTCCCGCCATGAGCAAACAGTCCTCAACGTTCGCCCTGTTTTTCGGTAATCGCGGTTTTTTTCCGGCATCGCTGCAGAAAAGCGCGCGCCGTGAAATGGCGGACGCCTTACAAAAACTTGGTCACCGGACCCTGATGATGGACGCGCGGGCGACCCGTTACGGTGCGGTGGAAACGCCGGCGGAAGGCGAAAAGTTCGCTGCTTTTCTTGCGGATCATCGCGGCGAATTCGACGGCGTAATCCTTTGCCTGCCCAATTTCGGCGATGAGAACGGAGCCGTCGCGGCATTACGCGATGCCGACGTCCCGATTCTGATACAGGCCTATCCCGACGAATTGAACCGTATGGCGCCGGCAACCCGGCGCGACGCGTTTTGCGGCAAATTCTCAATCATGGATGTCTTTTGCCAGAACGACATCCCGTTCACGGCGCTGACGCCCCACACCGTACATCCCAAAAGCCAGACGTTCGCGGATAGCGTGGATTATTTCGATCGCTTGTGCCGTGTTGTCGGCGGCATGCGGCGCATGACCGTCGGCGCCATCGGCGCCCGCACCACGGCGTTCAAGACCGTCCGGATCGACGAAATCGCGTTGCAACATCACGATATCACGATGGAAACCCTGGATTTGAGCGAGGTTTTCAAACGTATGCGCGACGTCAAGACCACCGCGCCCGCTTACCGGGACAAAGCCCGCAAGCTCAAGGCATACACGGATTGGAAGGGGACGCCCGCCCAAGCATTCAATAATCTGGCGCGTCTCGGCGTCATTCTGGATGAAATTGTGATCGAATATAAACTCGATGCCCTGGCCTTGCGTTGCTGGGTCGAGATGCAGAAACAACTCGGGATTTCGCCGTGTGTTCTACTCAGCGAAATGAACGAGCGCGGCATCGTCGCGGCGTGCGAAGTCGATATCGGCAACGCCGTCACCATGCGCGGGCTACAACTTGCCGCCGGCGCACCCGCCACGTGTCTTGACTGGAATAATAACTACGGCGACGACGACGAGAAATGTATACTCTTCCACTGCGGACCCGTCCCGCAAAGCCTGATGACAGAGCGTGGCCGGATCACGGAACATGCCATTCTTGCCAACGCGGTCGGTAAAGGCTGCTCGTTCGGCTGCAACACGGGCCGTATCGCACCCAATCCGTTTACGTTCGGCAGCATGTTGACGGAAGCCGGCGAACTGAATTTCTACCTGGGACAGGGTCGGTTCACCGAAGATCCCATTCCCGAAGACTATTTCGGATGCGCCGGCGTGGCGGAGATACCGAATCTGCAGCACACGTTACAGACCATCGGGTATGCCGGATTCCGCCATCATGTAAGCGTTGCCCCCGGCCACGTGATGGAACCCACGGCGGAAGCATTTTGCAAATATCTGGGATATGATGTCACCATTGTATAAGGCAATTGTCCAACAAAATAAAGGAGTATGATGAACAAAATTTATGTGCGAGGGTTATGTCTTGTTCTGGTGCTGTGCGCCGCCGTTCCGTCCGTAAGCGCCAACGCCAATGCCATCGGCATCGGCGCCAATTACTGGCGTACCGTGGACAAGCTGAATGAGGGCTTCGATCGTGACGGTCTGTCCTGGTTAGTGACGTATCAGCGCAATCTCAGCCGTCTACTGGCGGTGCAAACCGATATCGAATGGTTCCGATCGGGATTCGGCGCATCCGAAAAAGATGTTTTCGCTCCCCAGGCATACCTGCTGGCCGGCGGCGCGCTGTATGCCGGAATTGGCATCGGGATTCTATATTCCGATGGTGATTTCAACGATAAACCCTATTATGCCGTGCGCGTCGGGTTCGATTTTGAATTACTGCCAACCATCCATCTTGACATCAACGGCAACTATCAATTCTCGGAATGGGACGACATCAATCGACTGCAGGACAAAATAGGCAGCGATACGGTTTTCATGGGTGCGGCGGTTCGCTTCGAATTCTAGACAGTGAACAAATACAGCGCAATCCTGGTGACGGGCGGTTGCGGTTTCATTGGCTGCAACTTCATTCGTTACCTGTTCGAGCAAACCGGTTATCGCGGCAAAGTGGTCAATGTAGACGCGCTGACGTATGCCGGCAATCCGCTCAGTCTGGCCGATCTTACGGAGCGCTTTCCGGAAAGATACACCTTTATCCGTGCCGATATCCGCGATCGGGACGCCATGGCTGGGGTCATCGACTGTCATGACATCGATTCAATCTGTCATTTTGCCGCCGAATCGCATGTCGACCGCTCGATTGTGAAGCCGGACGACTTTGTCACCACCAATATCATGGGAACGTTTACACTGCTGGAACTAGCGCGTCAACACGCCGGAAGCATCCGGCGTTTCCATCACGTCAGCACCGATGAAGTATTCGGCAGTCTGGGCGACAGCGGTTACTTTACGGAAGATACTCCGTACCGTCCCAACAGTCCGTATTCCGCTTCGAAAGCGGGGTCGGACCATCTGGTGCGCGCCTACCACACTACCTACGGGTTGCCGGTGACGATCTCGAATTGTTCCAATAATTACGGACCTTATCAGTTTCCGGAAAAACTGATTCCGCTGATGATACTTAATGCCTTGGAGAACAAGCCGCTGCCCGTCTACGGAGAAGGTCGCAATGTTCGCGACTGGTTGTACGTCGAGGATCATTGCCGGGCGGTTTGGGATATTTTCCGTAACGGTATCGACGGCCGCACCTACGCGATCGGCGGCGACTGCGAACAGCGAAACATCGATCTGGTTCAGCGTTTGTGCGTCATGCTGGACGACCTGGTCGGTTCGCCGGCGGGCAAATCAAGTTATGCCGACAACATCGTTTTCGTCAAAGACCGGCCGGGCCACGATCATCGCTACGCGATCGATGCCGCCCGGATCCGCGCGGAACTGGGTTGGAAGCCTCGTGAATCATTGGGCAGCGGTCTTCGCAAGACCATCCGCTGGTACCTGGAAAACCGGGCATGGACCGATCATGTGCGCAGCGGGGAGTATCAGAACTGGATCGCGGAGCATTACGGCTGAGCTTCCCGGTCATGAACAAGCAGGCCTTCCAAGAGCTTGGGCTCGAACCATGTGCTTTTCGGAGGCATTGATCCGCCGTCATCGGCGACGCGCATCATCTGCCCGACAGGTACCGGCGCCATCATAAAAGCGGCAACGCACCGACCGGTTTGCAGGCTTTGCATAATTTCCTCATGCGCATGGGATCCTCCGACAAACTCGATGTTCGGATTTTCACGCGGGTCATCAATCCCCAGCAACGGTTGCAGTAAATGATTCTGCAAAACCGCCACATCAAGGCCGTCGGCAACAGAACCGCCGCCGGTTACCGGTTCTGCCGGTCGCATATCCCAGCATCCATCCGTCATCAGCAAGCGGATGACACCGGTTGTTACCGGCGACAACGGATCGGCCACGCTGAGATTAAACCGTTCACGAACCGCCCGTAAAAACGCGGTCGCATCCAGGTTACCCAATGTTCGCACACAACGGTGATAAGCGAACACCTTCAACGAATCGGCCGGAAACAAGGCGGCAGGAAACCACAACGCCGGCGATACATCGTTGCGATCAGCTTCCATGCCGGCCACACTGGCGGCGGCGGCGGCGCGATGGTGGCCATCGGCAATATAGGCGACCGGCACCGAAGCCAGAGCCGTCGCCACCGTTGCGGTGTCAGTCAGCGGCATAATGCGATGATACGCGCCGTCCGGCGCCTCAAAATCGTACAACCATGGACAGTCCGGCAAAGCCTCAAGCATGGCGGTAAGCGGACCGGTATCGCGACATGCCAGGAACACCAAGCCTGGTTGCGCGCCGACCGCCCGCAACAGACGGGTGCGTTCCAGTTCCTTGTCGCGACGCGTGCTTTCATGACGCCGAACGATGCCGCGACGATAATCGTCTACGTGGAATAACGCAACTATACCGCGCTGTCGATGGGCGCCCAACTGTTGTTCGTAAAGATAGTAACACGGTTCAGCATCGGCAACCAGACGGCCACGGGAAATCAAGGCTCGATAGTGTTTTCTTGCCGCGGCTTGAACGACGCCGTCCGCTAACGGGACGGCTTCCGGAAACGCAATTTCCGGCCGGGTAACGTGAAGCATGCTGTCCGGATGGCCGGATGCCATTCGCGCGGCCTGTTCACGCGTTAAAACATCATACGGCAGCGCCGCAATCTCTCGTTCCCAACCGGGTTGCGGTCGCCGGGCGCAAAATGGTTTTATGCGGACCATGATGTAGACTCTCAATCGAAAATTGTTTGACTCAATGAGTGCAAGAATCTGTCTGACAACGACGGCTTCAACCAACCTTTTGGCTTCATTTCACGATGGCTCCGGACCCGATGTCGCCATCGACGGTCAGCAATCGCAACTGTTTCCCCTTGGAAGCGGCCAGCAACATACCGTTGGATTCTACCCCGCGTATTACGGCCGGCTTGAGATTGGCGACGATAACGATCGTGCGGCCGATCAACGACCGCGGCTCGTACTGCCGGGCGATACCGGCCACAATCTGACGTTGCGAATCGCCGACTCGCAATTGTAATCGCAACAACTTATCGGCGCCTTCAACCCGTTCGGCGTCAACAATTTCAGCCGTACGCAATTGAACCTTGAAAAATTCTTCGGCATCAATCAAGTGCACGCCGGCAACCGGTTCGGGTTGCGAGGCCGGTGGCCGGTCGGTTTGTTGCGTCTTGGACGTTTTCTTTTTTTTCGCGATACCGTCCTGAATGCCGGTCATGTTTAATCGCGGGAACAACGGCGGCACGGGCCGCACCGTGTTTCCCGGTTGTAAAACGCCCCAGCGCCGTAAATCGTCGAGTACCGGCACGCGTGGCAGTCCGAAGACTTCACGCAATTCACCCATTTTACCGGGCATCACCGGAAACAACATGCCGCTGACGATACGCAAGGTTTCGGCCGCGGTATACAGCACTGTTCCCAGTCTGGCCGATGGCCCAGCTTTGGCCAGAGTCCAGGGCTGCGTCCGTTCGAGATACCGATTGGCTTCCCGAACTATATCCGCCGAATGCGTCAGCAAAGCATCGATTTTAAAGGTATTAACACAGTCAGCCAGCCGGTTAACGGCATCGAGCACGCGATCGCGCAACGCCTCCTCATCCGCCCCTTGATCGCCTGACGGCGGCACCCGGCCGTTACAGGCGGTACCCATGATTTTGGTGACGCGACTGAGCAGGTTCCCGAGATCGTTGGCTAGATCGGCGTTGTAGCGCCGGATGAAAGTATCCTCCGTGAATGATGCATCCTGGCCAAGCGTCATTTCGATCATCAGAAAGTACCGGAAAGCGTCCACGCCAACCCGCTCGATCAGGTCGAGTGGGTTGACTACGTTGCCGGCGCTTTTACTCATTTTTTCGCGACCGGTCAACCACCATCCATGCGCGAAGATCGTCCGCGGCATAGGCAACCCCATTGCCTTGAGCATAATGGGCCAATACACTGTATGGGTAGTGAGGATATCCTTGCCGATCAGTTGGACGTGCGCCGGCCACCATTGCCGGAAACGGCCGTCATCCGCGCGATAACCGGGTGCACTGATATAATTCACCAGGGCATCGAACCAGACGTAGGTCACATAATCTCTGTCGAACGGCAACTCGATTCCCCATGCCAAACGGCTTTTCGGCCGGGAAA
>PWZG01000483.1 GCA_003567575.1 PVC group bacterium
AGAAGTTGTTCGGTGGATGCCGAAAGCATAGCGTTGAGTGCGGTGGTCAGTTGCCGGCCTTTATCGGTGAGGTGGTAACGGTGACGATTGGGGACCTTGCGGATGATCCCGTGATCACGCAGTAGGCGCAGGGTAAGCGTCCGGCCAACCCCATCTGGCGCATCTATCCCAGATCTGCGATTATGTTTCTCCAAAGGAGGAACAGGTCATGGATGGGAACGAAAATGTTAAGCAGCGGTTGGGCCGATCTGATTGGCAGGAGGTGTTGGAGCGTCAAGTATCGAGCGGTCTGCCAGCGACGGTATACTGTCGTGAGCACGGGATATCGATCTGGCAGTTTCGGTATTGGAAGAAGCGTCTATCATCATCGTCATCCGGCAGCATAGGATTCAGTCGTGTTCACGTTGCCACTCCTGCACCATCGGCTCATTTATGGATTGAAGCCGGTTCTTGGCGCGTCAGTGTTGGCGCTGGATTTGATGAGGCGACATTGCGTCGTGTTCTCTCCGTTCTTGAAAAGCCATGATGCCTGGCTGGCTACCAACGGGTCGGATATTCTTGCATCGCCGCGCGGCGGATATGCGCAAGAGTTTCGACGGACTTTCGGGGCTTGTTCGCGGGGAGCTGGGAGAGGATCCGTTGGCGGGTGATCTTTTCGTATTTGTGAATCGGCGTCGGACTCACGCAAAGGTGTTGTATTGGGATCGTGACGGTTTGGCGTTGTGGTCGAAGCGGTTGGAGCGTGGTCGTTTTCTGTTCAATCCCGAAGGTCCGGCGGAGATTGGGCGCGACGAATTAGCACTGCTTCTCGAAGGGGTTCGTGTTCGGGTGATCGCGCGTAGCCGTCGTTGGCATGTGCCCGAAAAAAAATGATAGAGATTCACTAAAAACGAGTTGAATTTGCTTGATATTTTGCCCGTGATATTGTATGTTTTCAGGCATATGATCGAAGGCACCAAAATTGATTATACTGCCCTTGCCGCAGACCCGAACGCAACCGCGATTTTGATCGAGTTGCTCAAGCAAAAGGACGACGTGACGCGTCTTTTGACTGAACAGATCGAGAAGTTTAAAAGTCAGGTTCAGTGGTTACAGCAACAACTCTTCGGGCGCAAGAGCGAGAAGATCGATCCGGCGCAACTATGGATGGATGCGCTGACGCTTGAGGCCGTCGAGCAAAATCCTCCATCCGAACCGGCGGCCGCGGTTGAGACGCCCGTCGAAGCACATACCCGCAAACGTACGCCACACGGTCGCTCGGAGCTTCCAGAGCATTTGCCGCGCGAGATCAACGTTATCGATGTGCCCGAATCGGAGCGTGTGTTGCCGGACGGGACGCTACGCCCGGTCATTGGCCACGAGGATACCGAGCGGATTGGTTATCGTCCCGGGCAAGTGTTCGTGCAAGTAACCCGTCGGATGAAGTACGGTAGTCCGTCCGGATCGGAAGAGGCCGGTGTGGTGACGGCGCCCGCGCCGGACCTGCTGGTTCCGCGGTGTAAAGCGGATGAATCGCTTTTGGCGCACTTGGTGGTGTCGAAGTACGTTGATCATTTACCGCTGTATCGGATAGAGCAAATCTTTCGCCGAAGCGACATCACCCTTGCGCGCACGACAATGTGCGATTGGCTGGTCGAGACGGGGTTGGCCGTTCAGCCACTGGTGGATCGCATTCGCCACCGGCTTTTCCAAATTGGACTATTGCATAGCGACGACACGCCGGTGGATTTGCAGGATTATAAGTCCGGCAAACCCAAGGGCCGACAGATGTTGGAGGCGCGGTTGTGGGTGGCCAGTTCCAGTCCGCGCGATGGTCCCTGGACGGTATACGATTTTACGCTGGGCCGTGGCGGTAAGTGGCCTCGCCTATTTTTTGCGGACTATTCAGGCGCTATCGTTTGCGATGCCTATTCCGGTTACGACGGTTTGGAAGACGAGACTGGGCGTATTCATCTGTACGGTTGCTGGGCGCATGCGCGGCGCTACTTCTTGAAAGCCCATCGCTCCAGCCATCCGTTGGAAGGCGCTGAATATATTGCGTTGATCCGGCAACTGTATCAGGTGGAACGCGAGATTCAGGATGGAAGCATGGACATACCTCACGATCAGATCAATGCTCTTTGCCTGGCCTTACGGACAGAAAAGTCGGCGCCGATCCTCGCCTCTATCCGGGAACGGATTGATGCACAGATGGCGAGCGTACAACCGGGCAGCGCTCTTGGTAAAGCCTTATCCTACACGGACAACAACTGGGAACGGCTGAAAGCCTACGCTGAAGATCCGCGTCTGCCGATCGACAACAACCCGGCCGAGCAGATGATCCGGCCAATCGCCGTAGGACGAAAAAACTGGTTGTTTTTCGGCAGTGAACGCGGTGGCCGGGCTGCCGCCAACCTGATGTCGTTGGTTGCGACCTGCAAGCGTGCCGGGGTTGAACCACTCGGTTATCTGCGCGATGTCTTCAAACGGCTGCCATCAACCCTGACAACCCATCTCGACGACCTGCTGCCAGGGAACTGGAAGCCGACTTCCTGACGCATCAGGCCATTCCGAATCAGACTCATGTCGTGGCGTCACCCAAAAGCAGGAACGGGGTTTACCGGACGCTTACGCGCAACGGAACTGACGCCCGAGAAGAAAGAGCAATTCCGGCGAGGTATCGTCGCCTACCTGCATCATTTGAAGGTGGTACGCGATCGAGCGTCGTTGGCATCGGCCAAGGCCTACATCAATGGGCTTTCGACGCATGGCTTGCCGGACACTCCCGTCCGAGAAGCGCTGCGGTGGTTTTTTAAGGCTGCCACCAAGCACGGGCAGGATCGTCAATCGGTCATGGATGTCGAGGATCATTCCTCGCCGATTCTTCCCGAAAAATCGGATCGGGGAAAAACGCCTTGGGAACAGCGGCTGGTCGAACGATTGCGTGTCGGCCAATACCAATGGCGTACGGAGGCGACGTATCGTGATTGGGCCTGGCGTTTCGCCGATTGGTTGAGGGGTCGCCCGATCGAAACCGCAACGGACGAGGATATCAAGGGGTTTCTGTCCTATTTGGCCGTGGAGCGATCCGTGGCGTCGTCGACCCAGCGCCAGGCATTGAATGCGCTGGTTTTCTTTTTCCGCGAAGTATTGGGCCGCGAACCGGGAGATTTGCGAAGCCACCAGACCTCGGGGCGGCCAAAACGCGTTCCGGAGGTGCTGACCATCGACGAATGTCGCCGGCTTTTTGCCGCCATGTCCGGTACGTCTCGTTTGATGGCTGAAATTCAGTATGGCGCCGGCGTGCGCGTGATGGAACTGATCCGGTTGCGGGTTCAACACATTGATTTGGAACGCGGTATCGTAACGGTGCGCGGCGGCAAGGGGCGGATGGGCGGCAAGGACCGGGTTACCGTTTTGCCGGAACGGTTGAAGGCCCCGATTGCTTCGCATTTGCTGCGGTTGCGGGAGCTGTTTGAAAAAGATCGCGCGTCGGGCGTTGACGGCGTATGGCTGCCGCCGGCGGTTGAGCATAAGATTCCGAAGGCCGGGCAACGATGGGAGTGGCAGTGGCTGTTTCCTTCGCGGGAGTTGTCGATTGATCCGCGTAGCGGCCGACGGCGCCGGCATCACGTCTTGCAAGGCGCCTATCAGAACGCCGTGCGTAAAGCCGCTGAGGCCGCCGGGATTGCCAAACGCGTGACGCCACATGTGTTGCGGCATTCGTTCGCAACCCATTTGCTCGAAGCCGGATCCGATATCCGAACGGTTCAAGATCTGCTGGGGCATGCCGACGTGGCCACGACCATGGTTTATACCCATGTGATGAACAAGCCCGGCGTCTCGGTCACCAGTCCGTTCGACCGGCTGTGATGTTCCGATGCGGAGGTTCCGTGTCTTGCTCCCTCCGCGATCCCGAAGCTCGTTCCTGGCAATGCCCTTTGCCATGATGTTTACGGGACTTTGCACGATACCCGTCCTTCTTTGGATAACCGAATCCTACCGGTTCTACAAACACGTTGTCAATCACAATAATCGTCGCCCGCCTCCTTTCGGTCAGAAACGCAACATCTACCTGGTCACGGACCGGTCAAGGACACTGCCTTCAAAACGTGGCCATTTGGCGGGATTGCGCGTCAAGGGCTCCTGATCCAGCGTACGCATCACCCAATGCGTACGCGGCGCATCGATGTCGTATGTAAGGGTTCTGCCGGTATCGGGAAACACGAAACGTCGATGCAGATCGGAGACGTCGTTCACGGCGCGTAACGCATCAAGCAGGGATTGCCCATTCTCATCCCCGTCCGGAAAAATCGCCATGATGCCGAGTCGTTCCTCGTTGTATACCGCGACCCGTAGGCGTTGGTCGGGCATTGGCCGGAAGATTTGCCAGTTGCCGGATTCGATTTCGGGAGTGTAACGCGACGGCACGACCACGGGCGCGTCGCCGCAAGCAAAGCGATGATGGATCCCCGTTCGATTGGAACGCCGGATACCGCGCGGCCCGACGGGGATTCGGAAAAGATCGTCGCGATTCAGTGAATCGTCCTGAAACATTAAAACGATCGGCCGGACGGCGATATCACGGGTTCGTGGCGGAGCCGCTCCGCCGGCCGACAAGAGAAACGACGGGCCCCCGGAATGGATTTCGGGAGACCCGACGGTTCCCCGGCCGATACGGACAAAATAATCGTCGCGTTTTTTTTCACGGATTTGTTTGACCAGTCCGGTGGGGGGCGCATAGCCCGCGACGGCGGCGTCCAGCGCAAAATGCGAGCGTTTGATGGCCTGCCGCAAATCATCGGACAGCGCCGCCGGTTCCGGTGCCGTCCAAACGATGGCGAAATGTCCCAGACGGTCGCGTGTAAGATCGCTGTTCCCGGCGTTCCGAAGATTTCGCCGGAAGGGAACCGAACGACGGTAATCGAGGCTGCCGTACGCATAACGCCACAGTTCCGCGTCGAGGATTGTTCGACTGAGTCCGGCGATCCGTTCGCAAGCCGCATAGGTTTCAAGATTCAAAAGCGCCTGCAAGGCATAGCCATGATAGGGATCGGAATTGAATTCATAAAGACCGCTGCCCACGATACGTTCCAGTAGATCGATTAACCACGTGTCCAGCGCGTTCGTGGTGTTGCCGGCATCCGACCGGTCGGGTTGTTGCGCATACAACCATTGGTTGGCCAGATAACGCGCCGATTCCGTCATTAACAGATGGTTCTCCGTCTCCGGTACCAGACCCAGGCTGCGGGGCGCGTGCCGCCGGGGTGTCGGACCGCGGTCAACGATCAGATGGTCGATGACATGTTGCCGGGTTTCCGGATATAAACGGTCGGGCCGGTCTTTGAAACGGTATAATATGGTGATCAGAACGGATTGGGTAAAATCGTAGTCGCCGCGGTGACCGATTCGCAATCGATCCGCGTAGTCCTTGCGCCATCCCCAAAGTTCGCGCACATCCCATTCCGATCCACTCGCGTTCCACGGACGCATGGACATCAGGTAACGGTTGGTTTCCTCGATCCGATAACCGGATTCGAGACGCGCCAGAACGATCCGCGGCGGTACAACTTTCAATGCCGCCCCTTGCGGGGCCGTTTCCGGCAAGCTGCGCCGTGCCCAATGCTCCACGACCGCCGCTCGCATGGCTGTGGCGACCGCTTGCCGTGATTTGCCGGCATGGCATTCGACCGTCGCCTTCCAAAGCGTTCCCGGTTCAAGTTCGGTGTAGCGCCTCACGATCATGCGTTGCGTCACACAACCGGTCCAAAGGATGACCGCCGTGGCAACGGACAACAGGTGTAACACCGGATTCCTGGCAATTTTGGTCATCAGACGGGAAAACGGTTTCATGGTTCATACGTTTCACGCCACTCGCGAACCGCCATGCGCAGGTTATTCACGATCATGATCGGCGAAGGCCGCCGGTTCTTC
>PWZG01000346.1 GCA_003567575.1 PVC group bacterium
GAAAAGAGTTGCAAATATTCGCGGCATGTTTTATAGTGGCATCGTTCGACTTGCATAGATTTGATTTGCATAGATTTGCATAACCATCTTGTGCCGTTTGTTGCGGAACCCGGTGTCCACGGCATAACGGTATTAATAATCAAGGAGTATTATCATGGCCTCGAAACTTGCCGTTCAGTTGTATACCGTTCGTGAATTCACCAAGACCGCCGCCGGATTTGCCGATACGCTGGCCCGCATCCAAAAAATCGGGTATCCTGCCGTCCAGTTGTCCGCCGTCGGCTGCATGAACGGCGAAACGCCGGAAGTCAGCGCCGTCCAGGCCCGTAAAATGCTTGATGACCACGGACTGAAATGCGTTGCCACCCATCGCGGCTGGGAACAACTTGCCGGTCAGACAGAACAGGAAATTGAATTCCACAATACGCTCGGTTGCAACTATACGGCCATCGGCGGTATGGCCGCGGAATACCGCAAAGACAAGGCGGACGGATTCCGCCGGTTCCTGGCCGATGCTCCACCGGTTTTGCAAAAACTGAAAGCGGCCGGCATCGACTTCGGTTATCATAACCATGCACATGAGTTTGAGAGGTCCGGTAACGGTCGCGAAACGCTGTACGATATCCTGATCAATGAAGGAGGCGATCTCGTCAATCTCGAAGTTGATGTTTACTGGGTGGCGCATGCCGGCGCCAATCCCGAACGGATCATCGAGCGCGGCAAAGGACGCCTGCAAGTCATCCATTTCAAGGACAAGGAAGTCGTGGCCGAAGACGGCCCCGTCATGGCCGCCATCGGCGAGGGCAACCTCGATTGGGATCACCTGATCCCGGCTTGCGAAGCAGCCGGCGTACAATGGTATGCCATCGAACAGGATGTTTGCCGCCGCGATCCGTTCGATTGTTTGCGGTCCAGCTTCGAGTTCCTGACCGAACGCGGACTCTGAGAGTTACCCTGCACGAAGGGTAACCCTTTTATGGCGCGTACTTTACCGGAAATATTCGATTGCGCATTGACGTAGAACGGTCCTCCCGGGCCGTTTTCTTCGTGCATAATTAAGAAAAAATCGTCCCCATGTTTCATCCCGATCGCAAAGAATCAAGGTTCAGGTGTATTGTCGGGCTGCTGGCGCTGTTTTTCGCGCTGTCGTTCGCGCCATCACTATCGGCCGAACCCATCGAACAGGCGTTTCGCCGCCGCATGGAAGCGGTCGAAGACCAGATGGACACTATTGTCCGGGCGGCGGACGCGTCGGCGCAGCGGCTGCTGGACAATCCTGATGCCCTGCTAAACGTGCCGTGGCGGATTCAGCGCACGTTTTGCGAGGAAAAACTCAACCGGGCCGGCGGCCTGGCCCATGCCTTCCCTACCGAAGTCCGCTGGCGACGTCAGCGACAAACGCCTGACGATGTCGTTTTACTTAGCGTGCGCAGTTGGGAAGAGTCCGGTGAGGAAGTCGTTGCCGAAATTGTACGTAGTCGCGAACAAGGCTGGCTGGTGACGTTGATTGCGTCTTCCGCGGACAAGCCGGATGACGTGGCGCCCGATTTTTTCATCGATAACGGCGCTATGGACGGCGGGGCGGAGCACGGTGGTCTGAACGCAATCGTCAATTCAATGCTGGGATGGATGTGGGTTGGCGAATACGCCGCGGCCATGACGCGCCGGGGCAGAGTGCCGGCAATTCTTCGCAGCGTGGCTTACGATGACGCGCGGGCGTCGAACAGACTCGTCCAGACTCACGAGGGACGGCATACGACCTTTCCGGTTTCAGAATCCGTTGAATCCGGGTTGCTGGCGCGCAAGTATCTTGAACGGGTAATTGCCATGATAGATGACGTTGAATCAGGCGAACGCCGCCGGCAAATCATGGACGCCGCACGCCTGATCAGACAACGCATGGATAACGGGAATACGGTATGGCTTTCGGGTGTCGGCCACATGATCGAACATGAGATGTACCTGAATATGTTTTCGGATTGGCAGCCGCTACGCAGCCGGGGCGGATTGGAACGTAATCTGAGTCAGACAAATCCGGGCGATCTAGTTGTTTGGATAGGATATATAGGCATGAACAGCCGTTACCGCGATTATGAAGCCGAACTGCAGGGACACGGACTTGATTTCATCACTTGCTACAAGCCGACGCCGGCCGACTGGAGTGAGTATACCGATGATCCGAACGTGATGCGCGATTCCGACAATACGCTGGCGCAAATAGATCAGGTATGGACCATGGGCGATGCCGAAGTTCCGGTTCCCGGACCCGCCGAACGCATGGGACCGATCAGCGGCCTCAATGCCATGTTACTCTGCCGGATGCTTGACGCGGCGGTTGCCGGTCTGCTGCCGGCGGAGGCGGAAGCAGCGGAACCGGTTCTTGAGATGATAGAGGACGCCGCCGACTAAAGACAGCTTCTGCTTTGCTGTGCACGATCTTGGCGACACGTATCTGCTTGATCCGTTGCTCACAGCCCTCGAATCATGTAGGCGTTCAGAACGCCCGCTTCGATCGAGTTGAAGAATAACGATATCATTCATTGCTCATCCGGTTGTGGAGCATACAGGAACCCGCGCCGGAACAAGCCGCCCATTTCGTCGGGATCGTTCAGTACCCGGACGGCGATATGGTTCTGCTCGCCGGGACGGATCAGTCCGCTGACATCGAACGCAGCGTCGTGGGGATGATTCCACCAGAGGCGGTGTTTTTGGTATCCGGCAAACTGGCCGTTGACCCATACCCAGCCCTCGTTCATGATGCCGCCGAGATACAGCGTCAGATCGCGGCCTTCAAGCCCAGCGGGCACGTTGAAGGCGGCGCGGTACCAGACGTAGCCATATGGATAGAATCCAGCTTCGTCGAGCGGTTTTTCCTGTTGTTCGAGCAGGAAGTAGGTGTCGCGGGTTTCCCAAGCGCTGTCGTCGCGTTCCGGCAGGTACCAGCGCATGACGACACCCTCGTTATGGGGATCGCGCGCGAAACGCATTTCCAGCGGCAGATCGGTCACCAGCGTGCCCTTGCTGCCGTCGCGTAACGAAGCCAGCCGGGCGAACGTATCGCGACGCCCCTCGACCATGCCGGCCATGTTCCAGTTTCGATGATTGGGTGAGATGAAAAACGAATAAATGTCGTTTAATTTTACCTTGATTTCAATCATCCGTTCGGCGGCCTCGACGGCTGCCGAATAATCGAGTTGCTGTTCCGCCTCGTGAATGGCGGTGTAGCGCTCCAGGTTTTCGGCGATCAGCGCGAACGCTTCGACCCGCTTCTGCTGTTCCTCGGTTGACTCCGCGGCCAACGCCGCGTCGACATGTTTCCTGATACCGTCGGTAAACGACTTGGTATAAATGTGATTAACCAGTGAATCCTCATGCGCTTGGGTATGCGATTCACCCAATACCCGTTCGCAGGCGTCCCACCAAGCCTGCACATGCGGGCCGGCGGCCGGTCCGAAGAAGGTGCTATAAAAATCCTGTTTGATGGCGTCGGCATCAGCATCCGCATCCCAGAGCAGTTTCGATGAGACATAGTAGCTGATCCATGTCTGCATAAAGGCTTTGCGACCTTCCTGAATCATCCCCTTGACGCCCATCTCGCGGTACATCGGCAGGTTGACAGCCGCATTGGCGACATCGCGTTCGGGCACGAATTTACCAAGCAGGAAACCGGGATTGTAATGGTAGATCGTAAAATGGGGGGTCTGTTCCAGGAATTGTTTCTGAATTTCGACCGTCTGACGCCGCCGCCAGAGTTGGGTGTCGTTGGCATGCAGGATATCGCTGGTAATCGGCGCATGATGCACCCGGACGTTGGAGGGGATCGCCACGCCCTGGGGCGGCATTTCGCGCAGGGAATAGGCCATGGTGGATACCCACTTGTCGGGGAACCGGCGGGCCAAACGGGTTGCGAAACGGTAATATTCCTCGCTCTGCATACGGCGTTGCCGTCCATAGTGCGGGTATTGGAAATTCAAGGATTGCGCCAGGCAATCCTCACAGTAGCAATACGGCATGCCGTCGGGCGGACTGATTCCGAAACCGCTTCGTTCCGGATCCGCCGCCAGATATTTTTCAACATTGTTTACGAATTCCTCGAACATCTCCGCGTTCGACAGGCACAACATGGTATGGCTGGCGCTGCGGCCCCGGCGGCGCACTCCGTCCTGTCCCTGGGCGAACCATTCGGGATGCTCATCGAAATAGTCATCCGGCGGCAGGAATCGCGCCAGGAACCCGTCGCCGACGGTCGGATACATGCCTTCGCTGAAACGCATTTTGGGTCCCCACTCGGAAAAGATTGTCCGTTCTTCGCGGGTGCAATGTACCCATCCCGACAACCAAATGCTGCGCACGGGAAAATCGGGCCGGCTTTCGATGTCGACAGCCGGCACCGTAATGGTTGTCTCTTTGGGAACGATTTCGCCCCAGTCGCCGGGGAAGTACCAACGGCAGCCCAGTTCCTCCAGCAGAGCGTAAGCGGCAAAGACCGTGCCGTTGTATGGACCGTCGTTGTTGCCGGCCACCAGCAGGGTGTTGGCGTCGAGTGTCCGCAGGACGAAACCTTCTTCCTCGAAGGCGTCCGGTCGGATCGACGGGTCGAAGCCCGATGGCACTTTCTGCCCCCGCGCCGCGGCGGTGTGCCCGACGTGAATCCGGCCCGCCGGCGCATGGTCCGGCAGGGTCTCGCCCTCGATGATCAGCGGCAATTGCGCGCCGCTCATGCGTTCCAGATAGGTTTGCAGCGCCTCGGCGGCTTGCATCGATTTCGGCGCCCCGGCCTCGACCATCAGCAAAGCCTGGGGCACGCCATCCGTGACAAGCGTGACGCCGGCGGCCTGGGCTTTCGTCGTCCGGGTTCCGGTCAAGATCATGGCTGTCGCCAGGGCCACAACGAGACATTTGCGAGCAGACATCAGAGACTTCATCCGATTTTCCCTTTCTCTGGTTCAGGGCCGCCAGTAGCGATCGACGGCTTCCCGGGCCAGTCGCACATAATGGCGCCCCCGTTCGCAATCGCCAAAGATCGTCCCGGCTTCCCGTTGCGCAATCTCGAAGAGACAGCCGCTTGCCGCCTCGCAGACTCCCTTGAAGTACGTTGTAATGGCCTCGTCATTGAGCGGTCCCTCGCAGGTCACAAACTCGGCCCGCGGTTTGCTGTAGTAGACAACCCGGCTGCCGCGCAGGGAATCACCGATACGGGCTTCATCGTTGAAGGGGGAAACGGACAGTTTGCGCAGCTTGGACCATTTTGACAGGTAGTCCAGCCAAATGGCGTCAACGCGCTCGCAGCAGCCGTAGGAAAGAAGTCCGAAACGATTGACCAGACGCTGCTGGTACGGAAAGACGAACTCGCCGAAGGTTTCCGCCGAGACCGCCGTGGTTTCCTGCGACTCGAGAAAGCCCCAGCACTGGGTCGTGCGCGTAACCTCGTCGGTCGGTAGTTCGTCGGTACACGCGAAGGATTCCTGAGCCAGAGGGCTGACGCCGTGGGTGGGTAACAGCAACTGCTCTTGCTCAAGGAAGTCGTAGTATCGTTCGTACACCCTGGTCGCCATCTCCATGGCCTGATGCACGGCATCCGGGCAGTCGTAAATGGCCATGTAGTAGGCTTCCATGCCCATCAGATGGACGAGCGGATTGGTGATCGACCCCGGCAGGCTGCCCATGACCATGCGCACCGGCAGGATGTCCTCGAAAATATCCTGTCCCCCATGTTCGATGGGAGAAGTCTTTCCGTGCATCAGACGGGGAGCGCGCACGATCCTGCCCCCGAAATACTGGCCGATACACTGGTGGCCGAGGCAGACGCCGAATAGCGGCTTTTTCCCTGCGAATGCGCCGATCATGTCCAAGCTGACGCCC